>NZ_BDSM01000014.1:0-58321 GCF_003112475.1 Microcystis sp. 0824
CTCTATAGAGCGATCGCTTTGATCGGCAATTAGATCATAGAGGATTTCCCCTAAACAAATGACAGACACCGGCGAAGATCTTTGATTGTTAAGCATTGGTGTGGGAATTATGAATTATGAATTATGAATTATGAATTATGAATTATGAAGTGGGGTAGTGGGGTAGTGGGGTGTGGGGTGTGGGGTGTGGGGGGAGGTGGAAATTATGAATTATGAATTATGAATTATGAATTATGAATTGGGGTGTGGGGTGTGGGGTGTGGGGTGTAGGGAAGAAAACCTCTTTCATCTCTGGTAGTGAAAATTTTTTCATCGGGACTGAATCCTGTCTCCTGACGACCGACTCCTATCTCCTGACTCCTATCTCCTGACTCCTATCTCCTGACTCCTATCTCCTGATCACTAATTAATAACTTGTCAAGAAATGACGATAAATCAACTAGAGATTATCTTAGGCATTTAGTATAATAAAATACATAGATTAGGGGAAATTGCTCATAAATCAGTCCGATCGAGCGTGAATCCTCTTTCTCGGAAAAATATCTTCCCCTGTTTTTTAGTCTTAGACTAAGGAAATATCAATGATTGATTGTAGTCAGATTCAGTTTGACGAGGATAAAAGCAAGATAGATCTATCGCAACTACGAGAATTATTTAATTTAACCGCATTTTGGGCAATAGATCGCCGTTTAGAAGATTTAGAAACCGCAATTGACTATAGTGATCCAGTGGTGACGGTGTGGAATGAGCGGCAATTAATTGGTTTTGCTCGCGCCATTTCTGACGGCATTTATCGGGCAACTATTTGGGATGTGATTGTTCATCCCGATTATCAGGGAGCCGGTTTAGGGCGTAAATTAGTAGAAACAGTTTTGGCCCATCCCCGAATAAATCGGGTGGAAAGAGTCTATTTGATGACTACTAATCAAGAAAATTTTTACCGGCGCATTGGTTTCCAAAGCAACACCACCACGACAATGGTATTATTTAATCGTTATCCCGAGGAGTTTTCCTATCCGGCGATCGAGGTAAAGAAAAAACGATCTGTGTGAGCTTGTCCTGACTATTGTTATCGATTTGATTTAAGCTCATTTCCCCCCCCGATACTTCGATAATTCCCTTCGCTAACTGGAATTTAAGACTGGGAGAAAGACCGAGAGCTTGAGTAAATTGTTTAACTTCTTCTGGCTTTGATTCTAAACTCAAAGGGGAAATTTCTGGCATTTGCCAGAGAGGGATTTCCCCCGGAAATTCTAGGACAATAGTGACTTTTTTCTCGCAAAGAGTGCTTACGGATATACAAATAGAGCCACTCGCTAAGTCGGCGATCGCTGCATCGACGAGAAGGACAAGAGCGGAATATAAACACTGATAATCGGCAATAATAGCAATCTCATCGGTTAAAGGGCTAAATTTAAGCTGAATATTGCGATTAGCTGCTTGTAAATGGGTTAAACCTGCCCAATCTTGCCAGAGTTTAGTTAAAGAAAAAATTTCTCGCTCAAGAGGTATAGTACCGGACTCTAGTTTGGAGAGATTAATCATCTCATCGAGCATTGCCATCAGTTTACGGCCCGCCAGTTGTCCCTGGGCGATAAATTCCCGTTCTTCGGCCGGACTTTCGCAAAGATCGGCGAGAATCATTTGATGAAGACTGATCATACTGCTCAATGGCGATCGCAATTCGTGGGCAACCTGTCCCAAAAAACTGCTTTTGAGGTGGTTAATTGCCACGGCCATCTGATAAGCGAGGCGAGTTTGCTGTAATTCCCGTTTTAAAGCGTCAATATCGTCCATATTTACAGAAAAACTGCCCCTTGTCGTAAGATGTCCCATCGTTGACATTGCCAACGTGCGACGGTGGAGGGTTGTCCACTATTGATTATTCCCCATGCTTGCCTTTCTGTGGGCGCTAACACCGTCACCGAGGGAAAAGTAGTCATAATCGCTTCTGGAGTTAATAAAGGCTCTTGTCCTGACAGATTAGCACTTGTGGTCGCTAAAACACCAGTTCGACCGAGAATTTCCCTTGCGATCGCATGAGCAGGAACTCGGATACCAATCGTGCTAGGATCCTTAGGGTTAAGAACTTTTGGTACTTTTTCAGAAGCGGGTAAAACCAAAGTTAGAGGTCCGGGCCAGTATTTTTCGGTCATTTGCTGCCAAATTTCCCTTTCTTCCTGATTTCCCTTGACATAATCCCATAAATCTGCTGCTGAGGCCGCCATGAGAATTAAGGGTTTATCAAAAGTCCGTTTTTTAGCGGCAAAAACTAAGGCCGCATAGGGGGGAGAAACCGCTAAAGCGGGAACTGTATCCGTGGGAAAAGAAACCACTTGACCACTTAGGGCCGCGTGAACAATTTCGTTAAGAGAAGCAGTAGGCATTGAGAATTGATCATTTTTGGGGACTAATTTAGCCTAAGACTTTTTGGTACAATTTTAAACGGGTAGGGTTGATTCATAAATCAAACCTACCTTGAATCAACCCTACCTCGAATCAACCCTACTTGATGAGCGGGGTATCTGAAAGTTTTTAACACCTAACTACTTATCTCCAACCAATTAGCGACGATTAATTATGAATGAGTCTGATACTTTTGCTAATCTCCAACAATTAGAATATATTCCCTACCTAGATGCCACGGGTAATATCTGTGATGATTTACAGGGAAAAATCGGGGTTTATGCCATTTTTGATCGAGAGCAAGTCTTAGAGTTTGTCGGCTATTCTCGTGATATTTATCTCAGTTTAAAACAACATCTTGCCCGACAGCACCAAGCTTGTTATTGGCTAAAAATACAGGTGATTGAGCGTCCTAATCGGACTATTCTCGAATCGATTAAACAAGCTTGGCTAAGAGAAAGTCAGGCAGTAATCGGCAATGAAAAACTATGGACAGAACCAATTGATGCTAAATTAGCCATGACTGACACAGAAAAAGAAATTTATCAAAATGCTGATGAATTAGGGAAAATTAAGTTATTAAAACAGGTATCCAGACGAGTAGAAAACGATATTTTATCAACCCTAGAAAAACGGGGAGTACAGATGGAAATTCGTTTTAATCCCAAGTTAAAAGAACAAGGTTTGCTCGATTTGAAGTAAAAATTACCTAAAATGTCGGATGAATGCCCCCGCTACATTTTTCGACAAGATACTCACCTTTGCGGGGGCTGAAATCCGACCATAATATTAGCAACGGAGCATCGGTTTAATTTCACTATCTGTGGGCAAACTGTGTTATACCTAACTTATCCAAGGGTCGAGGATTGTTAGATGCTAGTCCTAGAAGCGAAGCTAAAAAACGGAACACCAGAGCAATAGAACTCTTGCATAAGTCTAGACAAAATAGGATAAAATAGTCCAAGAGTTAAGATTGAAAGATGACTTACGAACAAGTGAAAACTTTAAAGCCAACAGAGTTCAAACGCTTGTGTGGCGTGTATCCAGATACATTTAAGGATATGGTAACAGTCCTAAAGGCAGAAAAAGTTTGGCAAAAAAAGACAGGTAGACCTAGCAAATTGAGTACGGAAGATCAACTACTAATAACATTAGAATATTGGCGAGAATATCGCACCTATTTTCATCTGGGAAATAGTTGGGTTGTTAACGAATCAAAGGCGTATATAATTCTTAGGAAAGTAGAGAATATTCTCATCAAATCAGGTCTGTTTAATCTACCGAAAAAAGCCCTATTAGAAAGTAATAGTGAAATAGAAGTAATAGTGGTGGATGTGTCAGAACAGGAGATAGAAAGACCCAAAAAAAAAACAGAAATCATGCTATAGTGGCAAGCAGGGATACCACAGATTAAAGTCGCAAGTCGTTGCCGATCTCGCGCAGCGAGCGCTTTGCGACCAAAAAAGCGATCAGGTAATCTGTGTCCGTTGTGAGAAAGGAAGAGTCCATGATTTTCGACTGTGGAAAGAGAGCAAAATAAGGTTAAATAAGGAAATAGAAATATTAGGGGATAAAGGCTATCAAGGAATTCAGAAGCTCCATCAAAACAGTCAAATTCCTCATAAAAAAAAGAAAAAAGAAAAACTAAGTAAAGAGCCAAAAAAAGCCAATCGTCAGTTATCACAACGGCGCATAGTTATAGAACATATTCATCGTCGTCTCAAAATATTTCGGATACTTTCATCAAGATACAGAAATCGCAGACGGCGATTTGGTCTGAGATTGAATTTGATTGCTGGTATCTACAATTACGAACTTCGTTACCGACAAAAGGATATATCTTGATTACTTTTGCAAGAGATCTAATATCAGAAACTCGATGAAGCTATCAGAGGGGCTGCTGAAAAAGTTTTTCGTGGGGGCAGGGTGTGGGGTGTGGGGTGTGGGGTGTGGGGTGTGGGGTTTTACCGATTTTGAGGTAGTCAGTTACCTAATTTTCAGGGAAAAAGTCCCTGAATTTTCCCCCCGATCCCTCCAATGGTCGGCACTTTTTGAGGTAAAAAAAGTCTAAAAGCCTTATCCAACAAGGTTTTAAGATTTTTTCAGCAAGCCCTATCAGAACTTCTCAGTTTGTGCGTAACTCTTGTGTTCGTCATTGGCTAGAAAATACTGGTAGCTGCGGATTTATAACTTGCGTTCGTAACTTAACAAGGTATTTTTTAATAACATTGCCACCGTCATCGGACCGACACCACCCGGTACAGGAGTAAGATAACTAGCTACTTCTAAAACTCCAGCATAGTCCACATCCCCCACCAAACGGTCAGCGACGCGATTAATCCCCACATCCACCACCACCGCACCAGGTTTTACCATATCCGGGGTGATTAAATTCGCTTTACCGACCGCAGGTACTAAAATATCAGCACTTCTGGTTATTTCTGCCAGATTTTCCGTGCGTGAGTGAGCAATAGTTACCGTAGCGTTTTCCTCCAATAACATTAAAGCTAAAGGTTTCCCCACTAGAATACTGCGACCCAGCACCACCGCGTGCTTACCGGCTATGGGAATATTATATTCTTTCAGCAGTGCCATGACCCCCGCAGGAGTACAACTGCGGATACAGTCCTCACTCCGCACTAAACCGCCTAAATTGAGAGGATGTAAACCATCAGCATCTTTTTTCGGATCAATTTGGTAGAGAAGGGAAACCGCGTCTAAATGCTTGGGTAAGGGTAATTGAATTAAAATCCCGTCCACCCGCTCATCTTGATTGAGACGGACAATTTCCGCTAAAATTTCTGGTTCATTTGTATTGGTGGGAAAATGACGACCAAAAGAGGCCATGCCGATTTTAGTACAAGCTTTCTCCTTATTGCGTACATAAACGGCACTAGCAGGATTATCCCCCACCATCAACACCGCTAACCCCGGAGGTCTTCCCATTGAAGATTTTAGCGTCTGGATGCGCTCTCCTAGACCAAGTTGGATTTTTTGAGCTAAGGCTTTCCCGTCGAGAATTTGGCAAGTAGTTACGGACATTCTATGATAATACCGAGAACAAAAATCTTTCGGATCCATTCTATGGTCAAAAAGATTGGCTAATCGCACTCGTTAAGGTTAAAGCAAGAATGTCTATCCAGACTCGTGTAGGGCGCATCGGCAGTTTATTATTATTGCTAGGGTTATTCGGTTGTAGTACCCTTGCTGACCTCGGTATTGCCGTTCCCTACATCGGTGATCCTCCCCTAACAGCGATCGAGCAATTACAGGAAAAACCAAAAGGCGCTTTAGTTTATCTTAGGGGAACTGTGAGCAATTATGCCCCTTTTTTAGCGGGAGGGGCCTATCTTTTGCAGGATAAGTCTGGTAAGATTTGGATTCGCACCAATAGCAATAAATTACCCCGTCAAGGCGAAGAAATCGTCATTAAGGGCAAAATTGACTTTGAAGTTATTCCCCAGGGTTCCCAAACCGTTAACGAATTGTATGTAGTGGAATTAGAACAGATGGATGCAGTAGCAGTTCATTCGGTTCCCACTCCTTCCCCGTCCCCAGAAATTAAACCTTCCCCCACCTCAGAAGTTAAACCCCCAGAAAATAATTCTCCCCCAGTCTCCACTAAACCCCTGGAAAATCCCCGACAGGTGACAATTCCCAGCGCAGCTGAAACAAAACCCCCAGAAACTCCCGTCGTTACCCCTGTTAAACCCAATCCCCCCGCGCAACCCGTCGCGGAAGCGATTCCCCCCAAACCCCCCGCAGTGGTTAAACCCGTCCCAGATCCCCTCGATGCTTTCTTTTTACCCCATAAACAAAGCGAGAAAAACAGTAATCAGTAATCAGTAATCAGTAATCAGTAATCAGTAATCAGTAATCAGTAATCAGTAGCGGGGCAAACAGATGGAGAGTAAAGTTTATGACAAAGCTTATAAATTTGCCATTAGGATTGTTAAAGGCTATAAATATTTGTGTGAGACTAAACAAGAATATATTTTGTCAAAACAGCTATTAAGGAGTGGCACTTCAATCGGGGCTAACATTGCCGAGGCTAATGGAGCCATTTCTCAAGCTGATTTTCGAGCTAAAATGTCAATAGCTTATAAGGAATGTCTAGAAACAAAGTATTGGCTGTCTCTATTGAAAGACACGAATTACATAGAGGAAAGAGCCTTTCAAAGTATCAATGATCACGCAGAGGAAATTGGTAAAATGCTTTGGGCTATTCTAAAAACCTGCCAAGAAAATACCAAAAACCGATAACTGATAACTGATAACTGATAACTGATGATATTTGTTGCTTTGGCGATTTTAGAACAGGACGGTCGCTTTTTAATGCAGTTGCGCGACGACATACCGACGATTCTCTATCCGGGGGTGTGGGGTTTATTTGGTGGTCACTTAGAAGCGGGTGAAAGTCCAGAAATAGGGTTAAAACGAGAGTTACAAGAAGAAATTAACTACGAAGCCCCTAGTTTACGCCATTTTCGCTGTTATAACGATGATAATCTCTCCCGTTATCTTTATCATGTACCCCTGACCGTGGAATTAGAAAAATTAGTGCAAACGGAAGGACAAGATTTGGCATTATTACCCCCGGCTGCCATCCTTCAAGGGGAATACTATTCCCAGAAGATTAATCAGACTCGTCCTTTAGGAAAAATTCATCGCCAGATATTGCTCGATTTTATAGAACTAGAATTATAGTGGATACTAGAGCCAGACAAGGAACTCCCTTATCTATACAGAAGTCGTAGTTAACACTGCTCCTCACCTCCCTCGAAGGCAAAATGCTCCCGCTTTTTGAATGGCTTTATTGAAACGTCAATCTTATTTTGGCTTTGTCTTTATGAACCAGTCGCGTCCCTCGTTCGTTTCCGTGCAGAAACTCCTATCTGGAGGTGCGATCGCTACCCTAGCAGTTAGTTCCCTGATGGTTTTCACCCCCGCAGCCAAAGGGGAAAAACCCTTAGAAGATAACCCGAAAGCAGTCATCGACCAGGTTTGGCAAATTGTTAATAATGAATTTGTAGATCGTGGTTTTCATCAAATTGACTGGCAAAAAAAACGTCAAGAATTGTTAAGTAGAAATTATACTAACCCCCAACAAGCTTACACAGCAATTCGGGAAACTTTAAAGGAATTGGGTGATACTTATACCCGTTTTTTAACCCCTAGTGAATTTTCTGTCCTCACCAGTCAAACTTCCGGAGAATTATCGGGAATTGGGGTACGTTTAGCTCTCGATAAACGCACTAGCGATCTGGTCGTTGTCGATACGGTGAAAAAATCCCCCGCCAAGGAAGCGGGAGTGAAAAGCGGCGATCGCCTGATCAGAATTAACGGCAAACCCACCGCTTTAATGACCTTAGAACAGGCAATGGAAGCACTACAGGGAGAAGTGGGTACTAGCGTTAGTTTACAGCTTGCCCGTCCCGATCAAGGGGTATTTGAAGTGACTTTGACCCGGGTAGATATCGAAATCCCCTCCGTTAGCTATACCCTTAAACAGGAAGCTGGGGTGAAAGTTGGTTATATCAAACTGGATGAATTTAGTTCCCACGCAGCCGAACAAATGAAAGAGGCGATCGAGGAATTAAGTCAACAACAGGTATCCGGCTATGTTCTCGATCTGCGGGGCAACCCCGGCGGGTTACTATTTGCTAGTGTCGATATCGCTCGCATGTGGATGAAACAGGGCAAAATCGTTAGCACCATCGATCGAAGGGGCGGAGATCGCCAATTTATCGCCAATAACACCGCTATTACCGATTTACCCCTAGTAGTCTTGGTTAATAAAGGTTCAGCAAGTGCCAGCGAAATCCTCGCCGGAGCGCTCAAAGAAAATGGACGGGCGACTTTAGTAGGTACATCGACCTATGGCAAGAGTACCGTCCAATCGGTACACACCCTCTCCGATGGTTCCGGTTTAGCGGTGACAATTGCCCGTTATTATCCCCCCAACGGCGAAAATATCTACAAAAAAGGCATTAAACCCGATGTGCAGATCGAGTTAACCCGGGAACAACAGCTGCGCTTCCGCGATGATCCTTCTTTGCTGGGAACTAAGGATGATCCCCAGTACCAACAGGCGATCTCACTCCTACAATCCCATAATGTTAAACGTCCCAGCACCGGCAATCTCAATAACCCTTTGAGTAGTCGGGCTGAATAATTGTCTTAAGAAATCTGGGGAAATGGTGACTGTTTCGGCTAAATGGCGATTCTAGAACAGCCTTTAAAGCATTTAACCGCGATAGCTCTTGCTCCCGTGCAGTTGCTCGTGATTCCCGCCCCAAAGATTTCTGCAGCTACAAATTCTGCAACTAAGCATAAGATGCAGTATAAAACTGTATCTTAGATTACAAATACTCGATTATTCGCCAAAAAGTCAACTGCTCAAAACCCACACCCTACACCCTGCTCTATCTCAAGGTCGCGAGAGGACTCCCGTTAAACCGCGTAGCGGTTAACGGGAGATGAATCGCCACCAGAATAAAACTAACGCGGTAGCGTTTCCACTTTTGGGGAGTTTTGGTTCTCGACGTATTTTTTTAGTTGTTCGATGGTAACACCTCCACAACTAGCCACGAAATAAGCTCCCATCCAAAAATAAGGTTTATTGTCGAAATACTTTGCCGCTAAGTACGGAAATTCCTTTCTAATTAAGCGACTACTAACTGTTTTAAGGTTAGCGATTAGTTTGGTCCATGATTGTAATTAGTTGATATACTAGGCAGTAAGTGTTAGAATTTAATTTTACATCACGCTCGCGAACGACAGTGATAACGCTTACCTACCAGTACAAACTAAAGGTAAACAGACAACAGGAACGGGAGATCATCCACATTCTTGATGTTTGCAAAAGCGTTTACAATTACGCTCTTTCAGAACGGAAAGATTGGTTGAACTCTCGAAAGTGTCTTGCGGATCGCTGTTCGTTAGTTTCCGAGTACATAATTCCTGCGGATGAACCCTATCCAAATTACTTCGTTCAAGCCAAAAATCTAACGGAAGCTAAAAAAGTTTACCCGATATTAAAGACGGTTAACGCTCAAGTCTTACAGCAAGTCTTAAAAACTTTAGATAAAGCTTTTGACCATATAAAATCGAAAGGCTTCGGCTTTCCTAGATTTAAGAAAAAGATGCGGAGTTTTGTTTTTCCTGCGCTCTCAAAAAGCTTTCTAGGTGACGAATACTTAAATTTTCCACAATTGGGAAAAATTAGAATCAGGCAATCTAGAGAATACCCGTCTGGGTTCGAGCCTAAACAAGCTCGAATTATCCAAAAAGCGTCGGGATTTTACGTTTCGGTTTCTTTCCAATCTACGGAATTAGTTCCCGATATGACAGTGGGGAAGACCTGTTTAGGAATCGATGCGGGAATTGAAAGTTTTGTTGCTACTTCACGGGGAGATTTAATCAAAGCCCCTCGATTTTTGTTGAAAGTACAGAGTAAGCTTAAATTGCTACAAAGACGCTTGAAACATCAAGTCAAAGGCTCGAACAATTGGTTGAAACTCCAAGATAAGATAGCGAGATTACACGAAAAAGTGTCTAATACTCGTAGAGATTGGCACTTTAAGTTAGCTCATTACCTTTGCGATTTTGCTGATAATATTTTCGTTGAAGATATTAACTTCGTTTCCTGGTCTAGAGGGATCGTTAGAAAACAATCTCTGGATTCAGGTATCGGTAGTTTTATTAACGAGATACTACCGTTTGTCGCTTGGAAACGGGGAAAATATTATCTTAAGGTTGATAAAAACGGAACCTCGCAAGAGTGTCCGAATTGTGGCGCAATTACTGGTAAAAAAGCGTTATCGGAAAGAGTTCACCGGTGTGATTCTTGCGGCCACATTGAACCGAGAGATACGGCATCAGCGAAGGTAATTGAGAACCGAGGAAAAAACGCGGTCGGACTGACCGTGTTAGAAAACGCTCGCGGAGGCGATTTGACGGGGATCGACCGGTTAAACCAGGTCGATCTAGTTAAAAGCCTAAGAACCGAGAATCCCCCCCTACACCGCGCGAGCGGTTAGCGGGGGAGAGTCAAAATTCCCGACGACCTTCTAAAGCTCTCGCTAAGGTTACTTCATCAGCGTATTCCAGATCGCCGCCCATGGGCAACCCAAAAGCGATACGGGTAACTTTAGTGAAGGGTTTCAGTAAACCCCCGATATACAAAGTCGTGGTTTCTCCCTCGACACTGGGACTGATAGCTAAGATAACTTCCTGAATTTTTTTCTGGCTGACTCTGGTGACTAAAGACTGTATATTTAATTGATCCGGTCCAATCCCATCCATAGGCGAGATAACACCGCCCAAAACGTGATATTTGCCCGAATATTCCCTAGTTTTCTCCAAAGCAATCACATCTCTGGAGTCAGCTACCACACAGATAGTCCCCGTTTCCCGGTTAGGATTGCGGCAAATTTCGCAGATCGGTTCGGCCGAAAGATGAAAACAAACCTGACATAATCCTACTTGTTTTTTGGCTGCCACGATCGCCTGGGCCAATTCGAACGCATCTTGTTCCGGTCGTTTGAGAATATACAGGGCCAGACGTTGAGCGCTTTTGGGTCCCACCCCAGGTAATTTTTGTAACTGCTCGATCAAACGAGCTAAAGGCGGTGTATAAATAGCAGTTAATCCTCTTATCAGTTTTTTAGTCGTCAGGATTCAGGAGTCAGGAGGCAGGATTCAGGAGACAGGGGATTGGTTTTATTTATTCTCCCTGCTCCCTAGTTCATAATTCATAATTCATAATTCATAATTCCCCACTGCTCACTGCTCAAGACCTTTTTGGTAAACGGACATCGATAACACTGGTGTTGAAATTATAATTATCTCCTTCCAACTCGATTAAAGTGCCAATTTTCACCTTTTGACCGCCAACAACCGCACCAGTATCAGTAACTTCCGCTTGACCACTGAGAGTCATAATCATATCTTGAGAATAGTTTTCCGTGCGGGGATCGGGTAGGACTTTCACACTACCATCCGGCTGCGGAACTAAGACATTTCTCGATAAAGGTTTAACATTTTTTATATCCACTTGACCGGCTGGTTGATTACGAATAACAATATTAGTTTTCTTCTCGGTATTGAATTGATTAATCAAAGCGTTGGGATTAAGAACACTTAAACCCCGGACAATAACATCCACTTCTATGGGTTCTTTGGTCACTTGAGCGATCGTACTTTTACCACTCGTCCCCGGCACAACAAAAATACCGATAATTGTCAATAAAATTACTAAGGCCGCTCCGATATCAAGCAAGCTAAATTTACCGAATAAACGTCCTTTTGAGTCTAATAAATTCATAAGCGGTTCACTATAAAATTTTGGGGAGAAGGGAATGGGGAGTTGGGGGATAGGGGTGATGGGGAGAAGGAATTATGAATTATGAATTATGAAGTGGGAAGTGGGAAGTGGGGAGAAAATACAAATAATCTCCTATCTCCTGCCGACCGCCTCCTGTCTCCTGACTCCTGAATCCTGCCTCCTAACGGCTAGTAAATTCTATCATGATCGGAATCTTGGTCGCAGACAGGAAGTCTGACTTAAGATAGAAGATCGGAGTCTCACACGGAGCGATCGATAGACAATGGCGGGTAAAACTCAACTTAAGAAACAAGAAAAGCAACTATCTCCAGTGGATTTGACCCCTTCTGACGGTAACAACCTCGAAAAAGTTGCCCCCGTTAAACATTGGTCGATCGAAGATAGCGAAAATCTCTATCGCATCCAAGGCTGGGGAGAACCCTATTTCTCGATCAATGCCGCAGGAAATATCACCGTCTCGCCCCAGGGAGAAAGGGGCGGTTCTTTGGACTTATACGAGTTAGTTTCGGCGATTAAGCGGCGAAATATCGGTTTACCCTTACTAATTCGGTTTAGTGACATCCTTGAGGATCGGATCGAGCGCCTGAATGCCTGTTTTAACCGAGCGATCGCCCGTTATAATTATCCCAATGTCTATCGCGGTGTCTATCCGATCAAGTGCAATCAACACCGTCACATCGTCGAGTCTTTAGTGCGTTTTGGTAAACCCTATCAATTTGGGTTGGAGGCTGGTTCAAAACCAGAGCTAATGATTGCTTTAGCGACCCTAGAACCTGCCTTAAACGGCAAAAATGACAAAACACAACCATTACTAATTTGTAACGGCTATAAGGACAAAGAATACTTGGAAACTGCTCTTTTGACCACTCGTCTTGGTCATCGGCCTTTGATTGTCATCGAACAATTGGAAGAATTATATTTAACCCTGCGCGTCAGTCGTCAGTTAGGAATTGCCCCACATTTGGGAGTGCGTGCGAAACTGGGGACAAAAGGGGTGGGCCGTTGGGGATGTTCCACGGGAGACCGGGCAAAATTCGGTTTAACCGTTCCGGAAATCCTAACGGTGGTGATGGAATTAGAACAAGCGGGGATGTTAGATTGTCTGCAACTGCTGCACTATCATATCGGGTCGCAAATCTCCGCTATTAGCGTCATTAAGGATGCCATTCGCGAAGCTAGTCAGATTTATGTGGAATTAGCGAAATTAGGGGCAAATATGACCTATCTCGATGTGGGAGGTGGTTTAGGGGTCGATTACGATGGCTCAAAAACTAACTTCTACGCCTCAAAAAACTACAATATGCAGAATTATGCTAATGATATCGTGGCTGAGGTCAAAGAAGCTTGTGAAGATGCCCAGATTTCACCCCCAATTCTCATCAGTGAAAGTGGCCGGGCGATCGCTTCTCATCAATCGGTGTTAGTCTTTGATATCTTGGGAAGTAGCGAGGTTCCCCAAAATCCTCCCGATCCCTGCAATGGGAAAGAACATCTTATCCTCCGCAATCTCTGGGAAACCTACACGGGTATCGATGAGCGCAATTATCAGGAAGCTTATCACGATGCGGGACAGTTCAAAGAGGAGGCAATTAGTCTGTTTAATTTCGGTTATCTCAGTCTCAAGGAACGGGCTAGAGCCGAACAATTGTACTGGGCTTGTTGTCACAAAATTCTGCAAGTGGCCCGACAACAGGATTATGTTCCCGATGACTTGGAAGACTTAGAGCAAATTATGGCCTCAATTTATTATGCCAATCTCTCGGTTTTTCAGTCAGTTCCCGATAGTTGGGCGATCGATCAACTATTTCCAATTATGCCGATCCATCGTCTCGATCGAGAACCTACCCAAAGAGGCATTCTCGCCGATTTAACCTGTGATAGTGACGGGAAAATTGCCCAGTTTATCGATTTGCGCGGGGACATAAAATCAGTTTTAGAATTGCATCCTTTGGAGTACAAAAACGGTAAACATTCTCCAGAACCCTATTATCTAGGAATGTTTCTGGTGGGTGCTTATCAAGAGATTATGGGCAATTTACATAATCTTTTTGGCGATACTAACGTGGTACATATTCAGATGAGTCCCAAGGGATACGATATCGAGTATCTAGTCAAAGGAGATACGATCACGGAAGTATTAAGTTATGTGCAGTATTCCGCGGAAGACCTGTTAGAAAGAATGCGTCTTCGTTGTGAACAAGCTTTGCAGGAAAATCGCATGACTGTGGAAGAATCCCAATTACTCCTACAGGATTATGAACGCAGTTTGCGACGTTATACCTATCTAGTGGGTGGGGATTGATGATTGCTCTTGCCGATCGAGTAATCGATCGAGGATGATAGAAAATAGACAAAATAGATAGGCAGTAAAGGAAAACAGTGGAAAAGGGAACGCTGGTAGAATTTCGAGTGCAAGGAGAAAGGCGCTTAGGGGTGATCGATCGCCCAGAAGGGAAAAAAGATTGGATCGTCATCGATCAAGGGGGAAACCCGCATAAACTGCGTCCCCAACGCTTCGATTACATTATCAAGGGTGGTCCATCCAACTATAGAGAGATCGGAAATTTTCTGCGGGAAGTCCAACCCTATCTAGATCCTAGTGGTTTAGAAGTGGCCTGGGAATTATTAGCCGGGGAAAATCAGTTAGTCACTCCCGAAACCATGGCCGAGATCCTCTTTTCCGATCGCAGTCCGCAGTTTTGCTATGCGGCCCATTGTCTCTTGAGTGATGATAAAGTTTATTTTAAAAATAAAGGGGATGGTTACGAGGCCCGCTCGGAAAATCAGGTAGAGGAAATCAAACACCAGCTAGAGGTGGAACAACAGCGTCAACGGGAAAAAAGCCAATTTCTCCAACGTCTCCAGCAAGCCTTGGCCGGTGAAACGGTAGAATGGTCAGAAAGCGATCGAATTCGTCTGGAGTCTCTAGAAAAATTTATCCTCCAACCCGAACAAAAATATCCAGCAGCCATGGACATACTCTCCCTGCTGGGCCGTTCCCAAACCCCCGAGGCTGCTTTTGAATTGTTAGTCGATTTGAAATGGTGGAGTAGTCACGAAAACCTTTTCCTGCGACGCAGTTCCTACCCTGTTCAATTCTCGAAAAAGGTACTTGATGTGACGCGTCTTAATTTACTCAATCCCCCTGCGGATGCGGATGTCAACAATCGTCTCGATTTAACCCACCAAAAAATTTACACCATCGACGATGAAAGTACCGAGGAAATCGATGACGGATTATCGGTAGAAATTCTTGCAGATGGTGGTCATCGTCTCTGGATCCATATTGCCGATCCTAGCCGTTTAGTGCTTCCCGATGATGAATTAGACCTAGAAGCGCGTCGTCGCAGTACCAGTCTTTATCTTCCCACGGGAATGGTTCCCATGTTTCCCCTAGAGTTAGCTGCCGGTCCAATGAGTTTGGTACAGGGTAAACTTTGTCCCGCATTGAGTTTTGGGGTAATCCTCGATGAAACAGGGGCGATCGCCGATTATCGCATCCATCCTAGTACAATTAAACCCACCTATCGCCTCACCTACGAAGATGTGGACGAAATGTTACATCTGGATCTGCAGCATGAACCGGAAGTGAAGATTCTCAACCGTTGGGCAAAACAACGCCACGCATGGCGCAAATCTCAGGGATCGATTAACATCCAAATGCCAGAATCATCCATTAAGGTGAAGGATAACGACGAAATTATCGTGGAATTGCAGGAAGTGTCCCCATCTCGGCAATTAGTGGCGGAAATGATGATTTTAGCTGGAGAAATCGCCGGTCGCTACTGTCAGGAACACGAGATACCCGTGCCTTTCCGGGGACAACCACAACCGGAATTACCCCCCGATGAGGAATTAATTTTACTACCCGCCGGTCCTGTACGGTCCTGTGCCTTGCGTCGCTGTATGCCGCGTAGTGAGATGACGACGATTCCTAACCGTCATGCTAGTCTGGGATTGAACACCTATTCCCAAGTAACTTCGCCAATTCGCCGTTATACTGACCTTTTGACCCATTTTCAACTAAAAGCCCATCTCCGGGGCGATCAACTGCCTTTTACCCGGGATAGAATGCAGGAAATTCTCTATAGTGTCGCTAGTTCGGCCCTGGAAGCCACCTCGGTGGAACGACAAACTAATCGTTATTGGAGTTTGGAATTTCTGCGACGACAGGGAGATCAAGTCTGGCAAGCTTTGGTGTTGCGCTGGCTGCGGGAAGAGGAAAATTTAGGCTTGATTTTATTGGAGGAATTGGGGTTAGAATTACCCCATCGTTTTGAGCGATCGGTATCTTTAGGCGATCGCTTTCAAGTACAAGTTAGTCGCTCTGATCCCCACCGCGATGAAATCCGTTTTCGCGAGTTATCGGGTTTTGTCTCCTCCCAAGCAAGTTAATCTCTCGCGGAGACAGAATTCAGGAGTCGGGAGATAGGGTGATAGGGATTTAGGGGTTTAGGGAAATTTCAGCCAAATGCTCCACTACCCCACTACCCCCCTTCCCAATTCATAATTCATAATTTATAATTCATAATTCCCACTACCCCACTTCCCCCGATTGAGTTAGCGGGTTAGGCTTCGATCTGTCAGAATACAAGTATTGAAACAACCCTTTTAAGAGGCTTCATGGTGGAAGTTAAAGTCGTTCCCCCGAAACGCAATTGGGTTCAGACGTGGTGGCAATCCCTGAATTCCTTATCTCGCTTACTGGTGATTGCTCTAGCTGCACCACTTATAGTTCTGAATGCCTGGGCATTATCGGCAATTTTTGGCTATTTTGAATCTTTATTTGTTATTTTACTGATAGCGGCCGTTCTATCTTTTCTCTTGGGTTATCCAGTGACTTGGTTGGAACGTCAGGGATTAAAACGGGGTTTAGCTGCGATCGTGGTTTCCCTGATCACGATTTTAATTTTTGTGGCCGTGGGAATCACCCTAGTTCCCTTAGTCTTCACCCAAGCACAGCAATTTGTCAACAGATTGCCAGAATGGTTAGACTCGGGACAGCGCCAACTGATGCAACTAGATACCAAAATCGACACGATGAATCTACCGATTCCGATCAGTTTCGATGGTGTTATCGCTCAGTTTAACAGTCGTTTAGGGGCAGAATTGCAAATTCTAGCGGGAAGAAGCGTTAATTTAGCCCTTAATCTCACCGTTTTTACCGTGGTGCGAGTGCTTGATGTGCTGCTAACCATTATCCTCACCTTTTATCTACTTCTCCACAGTCCCGATATCTGGAGGAGTATTATCCAATGGTTGCCCAAACCCGTCCAACAACCCTTTTCCCTAACCCTACGCTTAAGTTTTCAGAATTACTTTGTCGGCCAGGTAATTTGTGCCACCTGCATGGCCCTGGGATTAGTCACGGCCTTTTTATCGATTAAAGTCCCTTTTGGTCTCCTATTCGGCCTCTTGATTGGTACCATGGCCTTAATCCCTTTTGGGGGAACTGTAGGCATTGTCACGGTGACAGCTTTACTAGCTTTGCGCGATATTGGTTTAGCTCTGCAAGTTTTAGCCGTGGCTGTAGTGGTGCAGCAAATTGTCGAAAACGGCATTGCTCCCCGGATTTTGGGCAGTGTCACCGGGTTAAATCCCTTTTGGGTGTTAGTCTCGGTCTTGACGGGGGCGCGAGTGGGCGGTTTACTGGGGGTGATTGTCGCGGTTCCCATGGCGGTAATGATTAAGGAAGCTTTGGAGGTGATCCGTCAAGTGACACCGGAGGAGACAAAACACGGGATAATTAAACCCTCTCTCCCCCTGGAATCGGAATCCCCTAGCGAGGTGGTTTCTCGCTGAAAAATGACCGACGGCATCATCTGGGGCGATCTGAGCAGTAATATTGGCCGGGATAAATCGGCAATTTTCTCGCAGGTTCTTGGTTTTTCTCCCTCGATCGAGTTATGATATCTGTATTGGTAGATTAATTCCGCCCTTGGTGATCGCCGTCCATGGCAAGCAAGGACAAATCAAGGCTTGAGGATGCCTTGCCGGTCTCTGAGACCTAGCTTATTGGGAGATTATTACTAAGTAATTGTCTCTAAACTCGGATAAATTTAAGAACAGGTGATTGTCTATCCCTATAAATAAGCAAAAAATCGATATTTTGGTTAAATAGGCTACATTAACAGCCAGGTTTCTATCGTAAGCTCGAAGTTAAGACATAAAGTCAATATCACCCTCCGATTGCAATGAGAAAATGTTTGGATCGCTTAATATTTAAGCCCTTCAGACATTTTTTTTGTGGATTGAGTAGTAAATAACCTGATTTCGGAATCAGACAAGGAAGCTGTGCTTGCACCCACAGTGTAATACTAAATCTGGTTATTAAAAACTGATTATCTATTGCTCCTTTTGCCTATTGCCTATTGCCTTTTGCCTGTCCTCATAAGTAGCCTATACTCAACGGATTTAGTGTAACAGGGACAAACACCAACAGACCATGATCTGGAGAGATCCTCAAGAAAAGTATCAGAGTGAACTCCTGGAAAAGAATTGGTAAAATATAATTAGTAGGGAGAGTATTGCTGTTAATGTTTCGCTTTTTAACGAGACGTTAACCAAGCTCAAAAGCAAAAAATAGCAGTAATTTGCTAAAAGCTAAAAGCCGATAGCTGACTGCTCTATATATCTCTCGTATTCTTTACTTGTCGAGTTCAAAACGACCCCTTTATGGAATCAAGCAACCCGTCAGGGAAGACTTCCGAACCTCCTAGTCATAGGTGGGCCAACTTACTCGGAACCATGATCGCAATTCTGACCCTAACGTTACCCTTGTTAGCGATTGGATATAACTCCACGCCTAACTATACCGAAGAACCCCTTACCGGTAACACATCCTACTCCCTAACGAGGCAAATGAGGTGACAGAATTGAGATAGACGATTGCCAAAGTAAAAATTTTTTTCTTCGTCCCGATCCCCCTTATGGGTAGAATTTGGATCGGAGTTAATCAAAGTGTGTTTTAATTTCGCTTGCGCTTTTAGGTGACTCTAAAGGCGCTATTGTCTTGTATTTGGAGAAAGCTTGTGGATTTATCGCGCATTCCTGCCCAACCGAAACCCGGTTTAATTAACGTTTTAGTGGAAATTACCGCCGGTAGTAAGAATAAATACGAGTTTGATAAGGATTTAAACGCCTTTGCTCTCGATCGCGTTCTCTATTCTTCGGTACAATATCCCTGTGATTATGGTTTTGTTCCCAATACCCTCGCCGATGACGGCGATCCTTTAGATGGTATGGTAATCATGGATCAGCCTACTTTCCCCGGCTGTGTGATTACAGCGCGTCCCATTGGTATGTTAGAAATGATTGATGGTGGTGATCGCGATGAAAAAATTCTCTGTGTTCCCGCTAAAGATCCCCGTTATGCTGAGGTAAAATCTCTCAAAGATGTCTCTCCCCATCGCTTGGAGGAAATCGCCGAGTTTTTCAAAACCTATAAAAATCTAGAGAAAAAAGTCACAGAAATTCTCGGTTGGAAAGATGTGGACGCAGTAACTGCTTTAGTTGAACAGTGTATTGCTGCTTATAAGTAAGGTTTGCTGAACAAATTTATTGGTGGGGTTAGGAGGCAGGAGTCAGGGGTCAGAATTCAGGAGTCAGAATTCAGGAGATTATTTTTATATATTCTTCCTTCTCCCTTCTCCCTTCTCCCCACTTCCTAATTCATAATTGATAATTCATAATTGATAATTCCCATTCCCCACTTCCTAATTCATAATTGATAATTGATAATTCATAATTTATGAGAATAGAAACCTTAAAATCGGGTTTAATCGTCTCCTGTCAAGCGCCAGTGGAGTCATCTCTGCACGATCCTGTAATTATTGCCGGCATGGCTCATGCTTGCGTGGATAGGGGTGCTTGTGGGGTAAGAATTGATAGTCCCGCTCATCTGAAAGCCACCCGTCAACAATTGCCGGATATACCGATAATTGGACTCTGGAAACGCAATTATCGCGATTGTTCGGTATATATTACTCCCAAATATCAGGATGCTCTTGCCATTGCCGATGCGGGTGCCGATATAATTGCCTTAGATGCTACCCCAAGAAAGCGCCCCGATGATGAAAACTTAGCCACAATTATCGATCGTATTCATCGGGAAACTGGTAAATTAGTCATGGCAGATATAGACTCGATCGAAAGTGCTATTTATGCCGTGGCAGCTGGTGCTGATATTGTCGGTACAACTCTTTACGGTTACACAGAAGCAACTAAACAGCTGCAGCCGCCGAGTTTTTCTTTCCTAGAAGAATTAGTTAATAATTTATCAGTTCCTGTTATCTGTGAAGGAGGAATATCGACTCCAAAAGAAGCCAAAAAAGCCCTAGAAGTTGGTGCATATTCGGTAGTTGTTGGTACGGCAATTACAGGGATTGATTTAAAAACTACCGCTTTTTTACAAGGAATTTTATCAAAGGACTAATGGGAGGGAAAAACCCCAAAAAGTTTAGCCGCATCACCCAAAATGGCGACAACCAAAGCGATTATTCAGTTATCAGTTATCAGTTATCAGTTATCAGATTTGAGTTTTAAGTGTGCAGTATGGATTAAGTGAGCAGTATTAAATGGCTGTTTTCTGCTGTCTTTTCACCGATTACTGATTACTGATTACTTTTAACTGGCTGTTAACTTAGTCATAACTTGGATACTTTATAATCCCTATGTCAAGGGTCTGTAATAAAATTTAACCTAATCAAGGTCTGAACACCAGTTTTGACTTTATTCCTGAAAATATGAGTATTTCTCGTCGTAATTTCCTCACCTTTTTAACTGCCACTGCTGGTGTCTCTTTTTTCAGTCTGCAAGAGAAAAAATATTCCTCTCTGATTAGCAGTCCTGCGATCGCTGCTAATAGTTTCGGTTTCAACTTTGCCCCAGTCAAACTGCCGATTCCCTTAAAAATTGACGGTATGAGCGATGAAAGCCAAAAAAGTGCCTATCAAACCTATAAAGTCCTAGATGATCTCGTTCTTCCGCAAGGATTCACCTACGATGTGCTGGCACAGTGGGGGGATAAAGTGGGTGATTCCCGTTTCGGTTATAACAATGATTATCTATCTTTTATCGAAACCAGTCCGGGTCAAGTTTATCTAACCGTTAATTTTGAATATATCAGTGGTCGTACTTGGCTACAAACCTTTGAACAAGTGATTGGTAAAACCCTACCCGTCAAGGAAGTACGAGAAAAAACCAACGAAAAGGGCGAAATTGCCGCCTATCACCTGCAAGATGCCAGCTTAAAGGCAAAAATCGAGGAAATCTCCTTAGAAGGACTAATTGATCAGGGAATTGGCGTAATTTCCCTCGCTAAAGATCAAACGGGAAAATGGCAACGTACCTATAGTAAAGCCGATCGCCGCATTACCGGTATTTCTGGACTAAAGGACGGTCGTTACCTGAAAGCGACCGGTCCTGCTGTAGCAATTTTTACCAAAACTGATAAACTTGGCTACGATGACGGATTAGGGGCAAAAATTATCGGAACGTTGCAAAATTGCGCCGGGGGAACAACTCCCTGGGGAACCGTATTTAGTGCCGAGGAGAACTTTCAAGACCAAGTGACCGAGGTAGTGTTAAAAGATGGTTCCTCTTTGCATCCCGATACTACCCCCTTTATTCTCAATAGTGGGGAAGTGGATGGCCGGGGTAACGTCTTCGGGTTAGCGGGAAATAAATACGGTTGGATGGTGGAGGTGGATCCTGCCAATCCCGACGATTATGGCACAAAACACACTTGGTTAGGGCGTTTTCGCCATGAAGCGGTCGCTTTTCTCGCTCAAACGGGGCAACCCTTGGCGGTTTATTCAGGATGCGATCGCAGAGGCGGTCATATCTATAAATTCGTTTCCGAGGGCAAAATTAGCGATATTAAGGCGAAAAATAACTCAAAACTCCTAGAAAAAGGAATGCTCTACGGGGCGAAATTCAACCCCGATAAAACCGGTTATTGGATACCCTTAAATCCCGACACGGAGATAAATCCCGTCCTACCGAGTCAAATTGCCGCTAGTCGCGGGGATGGGGTGGTAGCCTTGCCAAATCCCGAAAGAACGGTCAATGATAATCAATTACTGTTATTTAAGGACGATGAGGAGATTCTAGCCTACAAAGCTAAATATAAGACCCTCGCAGACCTGTATGAAGGTAATGGGACGGAAAAACAGGGGGCAATTCTCATCGATGCTCATTTTGCCGCTAACGCCGTTGGGGTCACTTGTACTGGTCGGCCAGAAGATACGGAAGTGGACGAGAATGGCACTTTATATATGACCTTTACCTCTGGTAGTCCCAGTCAAGCGGAGGGAGGAGCCGATAGGGAGATATTTAAGGGACCAAATGGCGAAATACCCTACGAATTTGGTTGGATTATCAGCTTAAGGGAAGATAACAACGATGCTGCTTCCTTAAGTTTTCGTTGGGATGTGGTCGCTTATGGAGGGGAACCGACAGAGAAAGGTGAGGGTTTTTCTAATCCCGATAACCTCGCTTTCGATAAACAGGGAAATCTCTGGATGGTTAGCGATATTTCTACGGGTGGGTTAAATCGAGAGATGAAAACTCGTTATCCCCAAGGGGTCCCGGTTAGTCAACGGGATTTATTGGGGATTTTTGGTAATAATAGCGCTTGGGTGTTTGCCAAGGGTCAAGAGCATCCCTATCCTTTTGCTATCGCTCCCATGGATGCGGAATTAACGGGATTGTACTTTACTCCCGACCAAGAGACGTTATTTTTGGCAGTACAGCATCCGGGGGAAGCGGGGGGAATTCGTCGGGATTTGGCCTTTGAAAACCGTAAATTTGCCCTTAAAACCACTAATGGACAGGAATTTGAACAAATACGACAAGTACCCCTAGGGTCGAATTGGCCTAGTGGTCAAGTTAATCAACCTCCCCGGCCAGCAGTGGTGGCAATTCGCCGAATCGACTCAAAATAGGTGAGGGAAGTGGGGAAGTGGGGTGTGGGGTGTGGGGTGTGGGGTGTGGGGTGTGGGGTGTAGGGTGTGGGAGAGAAGGGAGCAGGGAAAACAAATAAAAATAGTCTCCTGACTCCTATCTCCTGACTCCTATCTCCTTCCTCCTGACTCCTGACTCCTAACCCAATGTTGGACAAAGATAAGCAAAAATTATTGATTGAGTGCAAAAACTTGAGAATATTTAAATTAACATTCCGCAATATTTACAAATTCTTAAGAATTAATTGAGAAAGATTTTTATTTAACAACGAGGTTGTGATGGTTACAGCGATTTGATAGAATTTCATAATGGGCTATTCTATGCTTTTTTGAGCAGCAATAGTTGAAACCCTTGCCACACCTAGAAAGTGATCCTAATTAAGACGGGTAAATCAGCCAATTTCACCCACAACGATGATCTTTTTTTTGTGTAGTTTTATTGCCAAAAAAAAGTTTTTTTGACAAAAAGCACAAAGTATGATATATGGGGACGTGCTTTCTGGCTGCGATTAATTATTGTAGAGGGGAGAAGGGAGAGGGGAGATATATAATTTAGCTAGAAGCTTAAGTGCAGCGAAAAATGTCAACTGAGCCAATTAGGGGCCATAAAGATTGGAAGTCCTATCAAAAAGCCTTCTGTGCAGCCATGAAAATTTTTCAATTGTCGAAAAGTTTTCCTAAAGAAGAAAAATATACTCTAACCGACCAAATTCGACGGTATTCTCGTTCTGTTTGTGCTAATCTAGCGGAGACATGGCGTAAACCTAGATACCAAGCCGCATTTAACAAACATGGTTAGATTTTGCCGTACAGTGCGGATATATGGACGCACAAACAGGAGAAAAATTATCAAGTGTGTACGAGGAAATTTTGGCTATTTTAGGGCAAATAATTAATAATTCTCAGCCATGGCTCTTAAAGCGTTAATATACAGTTTTAATCCCCTCTCCCATCTCCCCCGCTCCCCACTCTTCTATGCTTTTTAAACAGGATTTAGTATGACTAGGGACCTCTGTAGAATTTTATTGATAGAGGACGAACCGACGACTGTTAAATTAATCCAGAGATTGCTGTTAAAGGCCCCCCAATGTTCCCTGGCCAGGGGGTTGACTTTTACCCTCACCCAAGCTCAGGATCTAGAGGAAACTGCCGAAAAACTGGCAGGGGAGAAATTTGATCTCATCCTCTTAAGCTTGGAAATCTCCGTCCCCCCCGGCTTAAATATTCTAGTCAAAACCAGAGAATTAGCCTCTGATATACCGATAGTGGTTCAAACTACTAGCAATGATGAGAAATTAGTCGTTAAAGCCTTTCAACTGGGTGCTGACGGTTATATTCAGTTAAATAATATCGATAGTAGTCTTTTAGTCTATCAAATTCGTGTGGCGATCGAGCGTCAGCAATATATCCTCAATCTTAAACATCAACAACAGGAAGAAGAATTTCGCGAACTGGAACAGTTAATCAAGGGAGTACAAACTAGCATAACGGCGAAAATGTTCGGTTCTGAGGCAATAAGGCAGAGTATTCCCGATATTTTTCAAGAATTAGTCCAAAATTACGGAGAGTTATTAGATTTAGCTTTAGAAGAACAAGCATATAAAGTGGAACATAATCTATCGGAACGACTGCGAAGCTTGGCCGATAAGTTAGGATTCTTAAAAGCGAGTCCTCGCGATGTGGTGGATATTCATACCACCACCCTACGCCAAAAAAATCAGGATGTCACCCTGGCCAAAGCGCAGGCCTACGTTAGCGAAGGTCGTCTCATGGTCTTGGAATTGATGGGTTATCTCGTCTCTTTCTATCGTAAATACTATATCGGTCTCAGCAACATTAAACTGTTCAATAACACGCAATCATGAGTCAATATCTTCTCAAACTCTACATTATGGGTGATTCAAGTAAATCCCAGAGGGCGATCGCTAATATTTTTCGGATCTGTCGTGAGGAGTTATCGGATCTTTATACGGTAGAAATAATTGATGTTCTCGAACAGCCGCAATTAGCGGAACAGGATAAAATTCTCGTAACTCCTACTTTAGTCAAGCAACTTCCCCCACCCCTACAAAGAATTATCGGCGATATGTCCAATACCCAAAAGGTTCTCCTCGGTTTGGATGTTATTCCCAAAGACTCCCATCTCAATTAGGATTCACCTAAAAATTCTTCTGGTTAGGTTTTTCCTCGCTAATAAGCTCTAATCTTGATTTTATTTGATCGCTGCACCGATATGTTTGAAAATCTGCAAAACCCTATATAGTTCTTCTCTGGAAATAAAGGGAGCAAATACCCTAGATAGGGCATAATGATGGGCATTAGCTCTCAATTTGACCAATAAAATATCATCTCCATTGGTGACGAGGGCAAAGCCAGGTTTTTCGGTCCGGGGATTAGCCATCAAATAGGCTAAGGTTTGCGGTAAGGCAGTCCAAACCGATAGGGCAGTTTTTTTGATTCTACAATTACCACCCAAAACTGATTTAACCAGACTAACACATCGATTCTACCCGATAGTATTTCTTCCCCATCATCGACGGTTAAGCTTACCGATTCCTCTACGCGTACTCGCAAAGGCGGATCGTAAAAACCCGCAATCGCTAGTAAGGGAGAAACTAACAATAAAGTCACGGTTCCTTCTAATAACTGTCCCGCCGATCTTTGGTATAAATATCTTTGTCTTAGTTCATCCAAACTCTTTTTTTCATGGCTAGATAGGGCCAGTAAATCACTTTGCCATTCGGGAAAAAATGACCCATCTTCTGTTAAGGAGAGATTAAATCTTGTCTCAGCTAGGGCAATAGTTGTGATCGCTTCGGTAATGGCACTCGACATAAAAATTAGCTCACCAATCTAGATAAAACTTCTCGATGAATTAAAGCTCGATCGATTAAAAAATGTTTGCGATCGCTGGTTAATCCCTCTCCATTGGCATAAAAATCAATCCAAGTGGTACTAATATCATTAACTGCCTCTGGTAACTGATCTAATTCCCAACCCAGCATCGGTACTTCGGCAATTAATCGCGACACTTTCGGATCATAACTAAGGGCAAAACAACGACAATCTTCTGCCGCAGCCATAATCAAACTATGAAAGCGCATTCCGATCACCATTTCTACCCCGCGAAATAAGCCTTTTAACTGTCTCGGATCCTCTAAACTAATGATTTGATAATTTTCCCTTAATTGACGGGCTACAGCTTCACAGAGGGGCAAATCCCGCGACTTTTGAAAAGGGACTAGGAGAATAAACGCCCCCGTACTGATTTGTAAATCGATTAAAGCTCGGGTTAATTTATCTAATTTTGCTGGGGTTAATAGGGGATGGGGCCGTAAATTGACGGCGATTCTTGGGGCGGGTAAATCCGATAATCCCTTGACTGATTGAGCGTCCAAAGCCCATACTGGATCGGGGGCAACAATCGGACTAATACCCCAATCAGCCACTAAATGAGCCGATATATCATCGCGCACAGTAACTAAACTACATTGTTTTAAGACTTTTTTGGTTAACCAACGGGTAAAAGGTCTATTTAATGGTCCAATTCCCTGGCCCCAAGCAATAGTTTTTAAGCCCAATAATTGAGCAAGAGCCATTAAACCACCGTAATAAATTGGACTGGCAAAACTGGTGACATCCTGCATTAAACTGCCGCCACCCCAGATAAATACATCTGCTTTTTTCAGAGTTTGCAAAATTTGCCACCAATCCCGACTAGGACAGGTTTCTACTCCATAACGTTGACTGGTTTCTCTGGGGTTATTTGACAAAACAATGGGTTTAATTGCTGAGGGTAACATCTGCAATAGAGACACTAATAATGCCTCATCTCCTCCGTTTCCTCTCCCATAATATCCACAAATTACTGCACGCATATATCAGTTATCAGTTATCAGTTATCAGTTGTCAGCCAGAAAAAGGCAAGAGTCAAAAGGCAAAAGTATGGTGAATTTGTCTCCTGTCTCCTTTGTCCGCTTTGTTACTTTTTCCTTGAAAAATGTCCCTTAGTTTCTTAAGTTATGCTGTCAGCTACAAGTTAGCAGTGACCAGTTTTATTCGATTCAGTGTTCAGTTTATCTATTTTCTTATTCCCACTCATAACTAATAGCTTAAACCTGATCACTGGTTACTGATCACTGATCACTGATTTAGTCGTCCATTTGCCAGGGTTCGGTGATGTTTTTTTCATCGAGGATATTTTTTGCTCTTAAAATCAAGACTAATTGACCTAAGATGGTGACATCGGGGGGACTATCAAACCATTGTAAAAAGACGGAATTATCTCTCTCTACTAGATAATAATTGTTCACGTCCCATTCGGCCAAAACTCGATCGATCACTAATAACACTTCCTCGGATCTGGTGGCAATCGATCGAGGTAATTGATCACTAGGCCATAAAATAGCTACAGGATCGATCGCTTTGAGAATTGCTTGCCAACCGGGGAGAGGCACAATCGTTTGTTTATCCCCCACCGTTACCAGTCGAAAAGGTTCCTCGACGCTCAAACTTTCTGTGTGTTTTATATCAGTTACCGTCACCGGAAATCTTCCCACTAAAGGAATAATTCTGGCTAATTCGTCCTCATCCTGT
The DNA here is from genome assembly GCF_003112475.1 of Microcystis sp. 0824. Lineage (NCBI taxonomy): Bacteria > Bacillati > Cyanobacteriota > Cyanophyceae > Chroococcales > Microcystaceae > Microcystis > Microcystis sp. 0824. The sequence continues at coordinate 27,316 of NZ_BDSM01000014.1, forward strand.
AAACGATGGACGGGTAGCAACGGTGCGCTACGGGAGGGAGTAACGGTAAAATCTTGTAGTAAAGACTCGATCGCCTGTCTGGCCGAGTCAGAATGGGCAAATTTCAAACCTTTAGCGATTAATTTCGCTCTTTCGGCTAAATCTCGCTTTTGTTTGCCCCGTTTCCAACACTGGTAAGCGATCGCATCTCCCGGATGACGGGTAAATTCACTGGGAATCTGGGATAAACGGGAAAAATCTTGGATAGCTTTGGCGATATCGTGTGCTTCAGCCACCTCAATCCTTTTTTCTGCCGCTAATTTCGCTGCCCCCAATCTTTGTTCTTGGTTGAGAATCCGTAATTCGTATAGCACATCACTGCGCGGCCCGATGTAGTAACTTAATAAATCTTCATCTGCTCCTGCTTTGATTAAACTCTCAAAAACTTGGGCAGCGACAATAATTAAATTTTGTTGGGCATTTTGAAAACCCGTTTGTTCAAAGATTAACTGGGAATCGTAGCCAGCTTTTTGCAGTTTTTGACATTTTTGCCCCCAATTCACCCAATTTCCTTCCTTATGAAGCAGCGAGCGCATTAATTCGGTCGCTTCCGTTTCGCTGATTCGATCATCTGTACTGCGAGGCTGTTCTGTCATAGACAATTTGATCAAGCTACAATAACTAAAATTTATCTAATCCCTCAAAAATCTTCAATAGCAATTAAGGTTAACAGGATAGACTAGATAGTAACAGGATAGCTGACAATCACCCCCTTCGTACCTGTTAGGGCAAGTTTATCTTCAATGTCTAGATTAAGAGTTAATGGAAGCATTCCCCCCTCGTCCACAACTAACCCCGGTCAAAGGACGATGAAAACCAAGCGTCACCCCAAAGATAGCGCCTTGGGTTTAGTCTCTACCCTCAGCTTTCCGGCGATCGTCGGGACGGCGGATATGATGCTAAAATCGGCAGAAGTTACCCTCGTGGGTTACGAAAAAATTGGCGGTGGTCACTGTACGGCGATCGTGCGTGGTAATATTGCCGATGTGCGTTTAGCAGTGGAAGAAGGGGCAAAAACCGCCGCACAGTTCGGACAATTGGTATCTAAATCGGTTATTCCCCGACCGATGCCCAATTTAGAGGTAATTTTCCCCATTGGTAGCCGTTTAGCCGAAATTGCCCAAAGTCAACGGGGTTTCAGCAAACTGAGCAATATGTCGATCGGTCTCTTGGAAACCCGCGGTTTTCCTGCTATGGTGGGGGCAGCCGATGCCATGTTAAAATCGGCCGATGTGCAGTTAGCTTCCTACGAAACGATTGGGGATGGTTTGTGTACGGCCATTATCCGGGGTTCCGTCGCTAATGTGGCCGTGGCCATTGATGCGGGAATGCGGGAAGCAGAGAAAATCGGTGAACTGCACGCGGTGATGATTATTCCCCGTTTATTGGAAGATTTAGAACATACCCTACCGGTGGCCAGCTACTGGTTAGAAACCCCCGAACCTTTACCGATGTTGTTACCCAATACTGTCCGGGAAAAACAACGGGAATTGGTTGCTTTACCGGAATTGGAAAAAACCAAAATACCAATTCGTCGCCAAGAAATGCAGGAGAAAGTGTTAGAAGAAGTGATTCCCGTGGAAGTTATCACCGATGAGGACAATTATTAATTTTTATTTTCAGCTTTGCTCCTGTGCTGCTAAAAGTACAGGAGCAAAGGTTTGAATTAGGGTTTGCGGCAAAAAGTTTGTTGGTGGGTGTGGGGTGGGTACTTGTATCGGGTTTGAATGATAATTTCACGGTAAAAAATCTTTACAGAAGCCCCCGACAATTAAACGAATCAAATAATTATAAATTTTTGTCAAGGGGTGCGGTCAGATCAAATAATCGTCGCTAGAATTAGCCTAAATTGTCAGGAATTTAGTTAAACAAGGTTTTTGACAATAGGCTAATCTGGCTAACAGGCTTTAATATGACAATTATGATGGGATTAATATTAATAAAACACAAGACATACCAATAGACTATAAGGGATATATGGGAGTGCCAATAACATTTTTACATAAATTTAATCCCGACCAATTTGAAATAATTAAATTCAGGAAAGGGAATGATGATAAAGATTTATCAGTAAATGGGAAATGTCCGTATTTTAGAATACTAATCAAGAATAAACGAATACAAACTGAATATATTGATTTAACTGACAAAGAAAGATAAGGTATAACAAATCGTTGTACCTGACATTTTTCCGCTAGGATCCAAAATGTCGGTGAAATCGATCGTTATGCTCCAAAGCTAGTGCGATACCGAAGGCACTGGGTAGCCCCCCTAGATGGGGTTGGAGGGCTTGCTTTAGGGCGCGATACTGGGTTATAGGGGTTTTCAAGATTAGTGCTATTTCTAATCAAATCCTATGCTAGACTGATGGTAAGAGCAGTTATCAACTACTACAAAAAGTTGAATTGGTAAAATACATGAGTACATCAGCAAAATCACTAGAAGAACTGGTGAGACAATTATCGCCCCAGTTAAAGGTTGAAGTACAAACGTTTGTAGAGTCACTTTTAAGTAAATCTAACCAACCTATAAAACGTAAACTCCGTCAAGACTGGGCAGGGATGCTTAAAACTGATTACACATCAATTGAGTTACAGCATCTTGCAGTTGAATGGAGAAATGGCTAGTGTTTCTTCTGGATACGAATATTTGGCTAGAACGCTTATTAGGACAAGCACAGGCGGAGGTTGTTGCGGAGCTACTTGATACGCTCTCGCCCTCTGATATGTGTATGACTGATTTTACTTTGCATTCTATCGGGGTGATCTGTAATCGGCTGAATCAAAGAGACGTTTTTATCAAATTTGTGGATGACGTTTTGATTGATGCTAGTGTTTTGCTGGTCAGTGTTCCTGCTAACCAAATGAAGAGAGTCGTAGAAATAATAGATATCTTTCGCTTGGATTTTGATGATGCTTACCAATATGTTGCTGCCGAGCTTGAAAAAGCTACTATTGTGAGTTTTGATCAAGATGTTGACAAGACAGAGCAAAGACGTTTGACTCCTATGCAAGTGCTTAAAATTAGAAATTAATTGCTTGCTCCCGTCAGTGCGATGCCGAAGGCAATTTTGTAGGGTGCGTTCCCTAATGCAAGTCCTACTACTCCACTAATAGATTTTTGGGGAACTCACCATGCACATTGATTGAAACTGTGGGTTTAAGTGCGGTCGCCGATCTTAATAAGCTACATTAACAACAATACTTAAAGAGAAGGCTTAAAATGGTTAAATCAACTTTGTACACGACAGCAAAAGTCCTACCGGGAAATAGAATTGAAATTGAATCTCCAGATCTGACTGTAGGACAAACTGTTGAGGTGGTTATTTTGGTTGAAGAAGTTAGTTCTGATTATTCCACCACCGAATATATCTCTCCATCCTTAAAACAGCGTCTTGCTTTTCTGAAGTTACCAATGACTGAACGGAGGAATATTCTCAAAAGTCAAGCCGATATAATGCTCTCTCACTATCAACAAGATTCTGAATGGCAGGAGTTAATGGCAGGTGATATCATTGACTATTAACCCTGAGCTGCCAAAACGTGGAAAAATTTGGTTAGTCAACTTCGATCCTACTGTGGGTGCAGAAATCAAAAAAGTGCGTCCTGCTGTCGTCATCAGTTCCGATTCAGTAGGAAAGCTTCCTATCAAGCTTATTGCTCCTATTACAGACTGGAAAACATATTTTTCAGCAAATTTCTGGCACGTTAAAATTGAACCTAACAGTATCAATGGATTGAATAAAGCTTCTGCAATTGATACTCTTCAACTAAGAGGGGTGGATTTACAAAGGTTTATTCATAAATTAGGAAGCGTTTCTGAAATTACAATGCTGGAAATTGTAGCCTCCATTGCTACTGTAATCGAATTTGAGGTCTAACAAATCATTGCACCCGACTAATAAAAAGCGACTGATGCTGGAAAATAGACCAAAATGGCGGGTGAATTCAGCTGGTAGGGTGCGTTCCCTAATATGGCTCCTATTGCTCCACTAATAGATTTTTGGGGAACGCACCATGCACATTGATTGAAACTGTGGGTTAAAGTGCGATACCGAAGGCACTAGAACGTAGGTTGGGTTGAAGCATGAAACCCAACGCCTGATCCTGTTACGCTACCGTTAACCCGTCCTACAAATAATTGTGCCTCCCTACTTAACGGTGATTATAATCCTAGAGAGGATTCTTTTTTTCCTATCACTGCATAGAAGGGATCAGCGACCATAATTCCTAACATTTGCAGGAAACTGGGGGTAGTAGCAGGACGAACGATCGCCTGTACTTCCCTAAATCCCGCCACCGATTTAAAATAGGATTTCACTAACGCTACCCGGCCTAAATCGCTATTATCGCGCCAAGCAGCGATCGCTTTTTGGTAAAACATTCGATTGGAAAAACTAACCACCACCAGACCATGAGGCTTTAAAATGCGATACAGTTCCGCAAAAATCGCCTCTGGATACTGCAAATACTGCACCGACACCGTGATTAACACCGCATCAAAAGAACTATCCTCTAGGGGCAATTTTGGCTGTGCATTGAGGTCTTGGACAAAATAACTATGCAAGCGGGGATTTTTGGCTAACTCCTCCCCATTCATCCCGTGACCTTCGATATGCTCAAATTCCATCTCTTCCGGTAAATGGGACACCCAGCTGCTCATCAAGTCTAAAATGCGTGTATTCGGCGATAAGATCTCTCGGTAGAGAGCGGTTAATTGATCGATAAAACCCTCATCCACGTGGGTGACAAAGCGGGGAAAAGCATAAAAATCGCTGTCTTTCGTCGGATCGAGTTTAGTTCTTTCTTCGGGTCGGAGCATTTTTGTCAAGTTAATTTTACTATTCTTAACATACCCCAGAGACTGAAAAAAGGGTTAACCGAACTGGTCAACCCCTAGGCTTGGGAACGCGCTGTAAATCTTAGCTTTGAACGACTAGCTTAACGTTAGCGTTTTGCAGACCGCGCTGTTTCACTTCGGATAGGGTTTTGTTCACAGCGTATTTTTGGTTAATCGAGTTGATCAATTCGGTTTGATTGTGTTTTTTGGCTACACCCCAGAGGTCGGCGATTAAATCGAAACTGCCGTCGGTATTGCGAGACCAACCGAGATCATATTCGCCATCGAGAACAGCAACGATGTCGGAGCGAACCCGTTGACCGTTGTAACCACGAACATCAGCTTCGGTTTTTACGCTAATACCGAGGTCGCGGAGAGAAGCTTTGAGGATTTCGGCATCGGTGATTTTGGTCCGGAGAGTGCTGAAATGAGACATTGGAATTTCCTCTTTGTAGATTAAGAATTAACAACAACAGATTGAGAGTTAAAGAGTGCCGCCAAGCGGCTTTTCGAGGCATTGCTAGTCCCTGAGAACTAGCCTTTCATCCCGTTGGGACCGGGCGAAAGTCTGTTAGAACTCCAATCGCTGGTACTCAGCGACGGAGGCCGAAGCAGGTCGGGCGCGTTGTCTGGCCCAATCACGCAGGGCAGTTACCTGTTCGGTCATGGTGCGAGATAGGGGCAGAGTCGCCTTAATCGCCGCAATAATGTCTAATTGCGTGAATTCGCGATCTTGGGCGAAGGCCTCATACATGGCGGCAATCAGCGCCTGTTCTATTTCCGCACCGGAAAACCCATCGGATACCTTGGCTAACTGCTCCAAATCGAAGCGAGAAATGTCGGAGCGTCGTTTAGTCAGGTGAATATTAAAGATATCTTGTCTTTCTTCGGAATTGGGCAAATCGACAAAGAAGATTTCATCGAAGCGCCCCTTACGGAGAAATTCCCCGGGTAGCCGTTCAATCCGGTTAGCTGTGGCCATGACGAAGACGGGCGAGGTTTTTTCCTGCATCCAAGTCAGGAAGGAGCCGAAGATGCGGCTAGAGGTTCCCCCATCGGAATCGGCGGATCCTGTACCACCGGCAAAAGCTTTATCTAATTCATCGATGAAAAGAATGGCCGGAGAGATGGATTCGGCAGTTTTTAAGGCATTACGCAGGTTAGCCTCAGACCGTCCCACCATGGAACCATCGTAAACCCGTCCCATATCTAAGCGCAGGAGCGGCAAACTCCAGAGGCGCGAGGTGGTTTTAGCGATTAAGGACTTACCACAGCCCGGTACTCCTAAAATTAGCATCCCTTTCGGTTGGGGGAGTCCGTAACCTCTGGCTCTTTCTGTAAAGGCGTTCGAGCGCTGTTTTAACCATTTTTTTAGTTCTTCCAGACCGCCGACGGCATTGATGGTCTCGTCCTCTTCAATGTATTCTAAGATTCCGTTGCGGCGAATCAGTTGTTTTTTCTCGGAGAGGACGATTTCTACCTCGTCTTCCGTCAATTTGTTCGCTTTTACATAGGCCTTGCGGTACACCTTTTCGGCTTCATCTTTGGTTAAGCCCAAGGCCGCTTTCAGGAGTTTTTCCCGGACCTCTGTGGTGGTACGACGATTTTTATTTTTGGCTAGGTGTTGCGAGAGAACTGTATCTAACTCTCCCATGTCCGGCAGGGGAAAATCTAGAACTACCACGTCTTTCTCTAGTTCTATGGGGACTTCTTGCAGGGGAGACATTAAAATAATGATTTTTTCGGTTCCTTTAAAGCTGGCGATCGCATCTCTTAACCAGCGAGTGACCGGCGCAGAAGTGATGAACGGATGCAGGTCTTTGAAGATGTAGATGCCCGCTTCCCGTTGACGCACTACCCATTCGATCGCCGCTTCTGGAGACACGGTATTATGTTGACTGGTTTGGCGCGGTTGACCTAGTTCGATCATGCCGTGGGTGACAGTCCAGACAAACACCCGTCGATGTTGTGTATTTAGTTGGGCTATTTTGCTGATGGCTTCTTCCGCCCTTTCCTCCTCGGAGGTGACGAGGTAAATCAGCGGATACTGAGCCTTGACGAGAATTTCTAGCTCTTCTTTCATAACATCGACCCTATTTGTGGTAACGGTTTTGACCTTGGGCGGCTGATGGCTGTGGATGCCTTGTTCGGCTACTGAGAGTTTAGCAGGGAACTAAGGCTGCTTCTCCCTCTGTGGTTCCTTGAACGCCAACGGGTTCGGGAACTTCGAGCGGGAACTCGTCGCCGACTATTCCGGGCTGGCGTTTGATCGACCTTAGCCGATCTTCTTTCATCACTAAGGCGGCATCACACTCGGGACAGACATGAACCTGATAGGTTTTGCCATAGGCGGCGGCTTCGATTTCTTCTACCTTTTCGGGGTATTTCAGGTAAAAAGCGATCGCTTTCTCCACCAGCCCTGACATCGATTCTTCATCGATCGCGGCTCTGATCTTTAGTTGACGATGGACTCCAGGGGGAAGGTACAGTGTGACTTTTTGCTTGTCTTGCATATCACTAAATTGGTTTACCCGGGTATGTGTCTCTACTATAACCACTGTCTTTCCTCCCTGTCAAGATGGTAAGCTGTCATAACGGCATAATTGTAATATTTCTTTACAATTGTTGGGAAAATAGGGTGTGGGGTGTGGGGAGAATAAAGCTGCCTTTTGCCTTTTGCCTTTTGCCTTTTGCCTTTTGCCTTTTGCCTTTTGCCTTTTGCCTTTTGCCTTTTGCCTTTTGCCTTTTGCCTTTTGCCTTTTGCCTTTTGCCTCCTGAATTCAGCCAACCCTAATTACTATTGATACGACTTAAAAAAGCTTGTAGGCGCTCGCTGTGGGGATTATTAAAGAAAGTGTCGGGATCGCCTGCTTCTTCGATGACACCTTGATTAAAGAACAAAACCTTGTTAGAGACTTCCTTAGCGAACTGCATTTCGTGGGTGACGACTACCATAGTCATACCGTCATCGGCCAATTGACGCATAACGTTTAACACTTCCCCGACTAATTCCGGATCCAGGGCCGAAGTGGGTTCATCAAATAAAATCACCTCTGGTTTCATGCAGAGACTGCGAGCGATCGCCACCCGTTGTTTTTGGCCTCCCGATAACTGGTCAGGATAAACATCGGCTTTTGGTGCTAATCCCACCTTTTCCAGATAATGAATTGCCGTATCCTTAGCCTCATTTTCCGAGTGGTGTAACACTTGCTTGGGCGCTAACATCAAGTTTTGTAAAACGGTGAGATGGGGAAAAAGATTAAAGTGTTGAAACACCATACTTACCCGGCTGCGTAACTTGCGGAGGACTGATTGATTTAACTTCGGGGAAGAGATGTCAATTCCCATCACCTCCAAGCGGCCGCCGTTAATTGTTTCCAAACGATTGAGACAGCGTAAAAAGGTACTTTTGCCGCAGCCAGAGGGACCGATTACCGATACCACATCCCCTTGATAAAGAGTGCCTGTAACTCCTTTAAGTACCTCTAAAGAGCCGTAACTTTTGCGTAAACCTTCACTAACAATCACAGGGGTGGTAGTGGTCATGATGTCCTCTCGTAAAAAATTTTACATTCTGTACAAAGGTATCGAGATTAGTTTCTGCCAGATTGTATCCTTGACGACATTTTATCAAAGGGAATAATCATAATACTCAAATAGTCTTTCTACATCTGTCTTGGGTGGGAAGTAGGACGAAATTATTAACCTAATTGAGCAAAAAAATCAAGGAGAAACAATTAAAAAATGATTAAATTTTGGCGAGGGCGGGCGGTGCAGAGAGTCATCTTTGCCTTGTTAGGATTAGTCTTGGCGCTCGGATTAAGTGTTATTCCCGCTTTTTCCCAGACCCCTCCTAATCCCTTTCGAGTCGCCACAGAAGCAACTTTTCCGCCCTTTGAATTTCAACAAGGGGGACAATTAACCGGGTTTGATATCGATTTAATGCGGGCAATTGGCAAGGAAGCTGATCTCAATATTGACTTTAGAAATTTACCCTTTGATGGCATTATTCCGGCTCTACAAGCGAGAACAGTGGAAGCCGCTATTAGTGGCATGACCATCACCGCCGAACGGGCCCGGGCGATTTCTTTTTCTCGACCTTATTTTAAGGCTGGTTTAGCGATAGCTGTTCGGGAAGATAATAAAACGATTAAAAATTTTGAAGACTTAAAAGGCAAAAGAATTGCCGTCCAAATTGGCACGACGGGAGCCTTAGAAGCGATAAAAATACCGGGGTCAGTGGTTAGTCAATTTGACTCGGCGGCTTTAGCTTTGCAGGAATTAATTAATGGTCGAGTTGAGGCAGTAGTTAACGATAAACCCGTGACTTTGTATGCAATTAAACAAGCGGGTTTACGGGGAGTAAAAGTAGTCGGAGAATTATTAACGGAAGAATTCTACGGGATTGCTTTACCCAAAAATTCTCCCTATCTCCAGTTAATTAATAATGCTCTCGGTCGAGTCATAGAAAGTGGTCAGTACGATGCTATTTTTAGGCAATGGTTTGGAGAAAAACCGCCAGAATTACCTTTAGTTGCACCGGCTTTAAAGAATTTACAGGAATCGAGTTTTAACTGGGGAGAATTATTCTATAACCTGATTTTTAAAGGGGTTCCCTGGACAATTCTGTTAACGGTTCTGTCTTTTCTGTTCGGGTTAATTGGTGGAACTTTAGTGGCCATTGCCTTGATTTCTCCCTACAAATGGTTAAAAATAATTTGCCGCATCTATGTGGATTTCTTTCGGGGAACACCGATGCTGGTGCAATTATTCTTGATCTATTTTGGTTTGCCCGGGTTGTTCCGAGAAATTGGCTTAAATATCGACTTAGATCGTTTACCAGCGGCCTTATTTGCCCTCAGTTTAAATGTGGCGGCCTATTTAGCTGAAATTATGCGCGGCGGTATTCAATCGATCGATAATGGTCAATGGGAAGCTTGTTCTAGTCTAGGAATGTCCTCAGTGCAAACCATGCGCGAGGTGATTTTTCCCCAAGCTTTTCGCCGGATGTTGCCACCCTTGGGGAATGAATTTATCACCCTAATTAAAGATACCAGTTTAGCGGCAGTAATCGGTTTTGAAGAATTATTCCGGCAAGGTCAATTAATGGTAGCCACTACTTATAAAGCTTTCGATATTTATATCGCTGTTGCTTTGGTTTATTTGGTTTTAACTACCCTTTCCTCCGTGGTATTTAAGCGCTTAGAGATTTATATGGATCCCCTACATAAATCTAAACAGGAACAGAAAGCTTAGGGGCAACAGAATCGTAGAGTGTGGATTCCTGACAATCAGCTGAGATACAAAGAACTTTTCAGCGACCATAGCACCAATTATAATTCTTCGGGTAACTGAGCAGACTAACTAAAAGTTGCGATGGCGGAGCAAATTCTTTCTCTACTCTTGTACTTAATTGTCATTTTAACGGCTTTTTGGTTTATTAGCCCCCAAAAAAAGCCCCGTAGTCATCCAGCTTATCATCTTGCTTGTTTGCTAGAAGATGCTCCTGAAAGCTCTTTAAAGGGTCAATTTTATCCCCTGGCTACTCCCTTGGCTACCCCGATCGCCTGTACTGTTCCGCAAGTTTGGCGTAGTATATATAGGCAGTCTCTGGCAAAACCGGATGTTAACTATTGGCAATGGCGCGGTATGCCCGAAAATGAGCAGTTTTGTCGAGAATTACGGGAATTATTGCAATTAAATCCGGCTAGAGGTTACGCTAAGGAAATTCTGGAAAGTCTCGCCTTGGGTCAAGATCCTTTTTATCATCTTTACTGGGATCTAAAAGCGATCGCTAATGGTAACTTTAACACTATCGGGACTAATAAACTAGCTGAGGGCAGATTTGCCTGGCGAGATTTGCGAACTCATCAGCAGATGCGGAGGGATTTTCGTCAATGGCATTTACAAGCTTGTCAACAGTTGGGAAAAGAGCGGGTTAAAGCGGTTTATCGGGTGTGTTATGGGTCAGATTGGTCATTAATCGCCCAAATTCTCTATCCTTCGCCCCGTTCCTTGGCCGTGATGATTATAGAGTCCGCTAATCCCGTTTGGTGGCGAGTTTTGGGGATTACTCCTTTTAGCACGACTAGCCGGATTGAGAATAATTATAAAACTCTCTTGTGTTATTGGCATCCCGATCGCAATTCCCATCCCAATGCTACAGAAATCACTGCCCATCTTAATCGCGCCTACGATTGTTATCAAGGTTTTCAGGAGATGAGTAGTCAAGATAATGCACCTTTGTGGACGAAAATCCGTCGCTGGATTCCTTAGACTTGACTCTAGTTTTTCCCTTGACTTTTTCCCTAACGAAAGAATGTTAGTCTAGGAACAATTTTTGACATCCTCACCGCCGTAAACGGACGGTGATTCCCAAACCTCACGATTTAGGTTTCTGCTTCTTTCCCGAAGGATTTTTCGCACCTGCCTTAACAGATTTACTCTGTTCTGGTCTTATGGTCGCTCTACAGACTGACACCGCAAGCCCTGCGGCCAAAATATTTTTACTAGCGTTAACATCTCGGTCATGGTGAGTCCCACAGTCTGGACAATCCCACTCTCGAATATTTAACGGCATTTTCAAGGGCAATATACCCGCAATTACTACACCTTTTAGAACTAGGAAACCATCTATCTATTTCGATGTAGTTTCTCCCATACCAACGGCATTTATAGGCTAACTGTCGAGTGATTTCTCCCCAACTAACATCAGATATTGCCTGAGATAATTTCGGGTTTTTGACCATATTCTTGACGGCTAAATTCTCAACCACAATCGTTTGGTTTTCACGAACTAATTGAGTGGTTAGCTTATGTAAATGGTCTTTTCTGCTATCGGTGATTTGAGCGTGAATTTTGGCTACTTTGATTCTTGCTTTTTCCCGATTTTTTGACCCTTTCTGTTTTCGAGAAAGATTTTTTTGTGCCTTTCGCAACCTCTGATAATGTTTCTTAAAATGCTTAGGATTAGACACTTTATCGCCATCGCTGGTAATCACGAGGCTACTAATTCCTAAGTCAATTCCAATGGCTTTATCTGTTACTGGTAATGGCTTAATTGTTGGGTCATCAAATCTAATTGATATATGCCAACGTCCAGAAGGATGTAATCTGACTGTTACTGTGCTTGGTTCACAGCTTTCTGGTATTTGTCTTGACCATCGAATCGCTAAGGGTTCCGTGCATTTGGCTAAATAGATTTGTCTGTCTTTAAATTTAAAAGCAGATTTGGTAAATTCGGCACTTCCTCCCTGATGTTTTTTCTTGAAGTTAGGATACTTAGTACGACCAGCAAAGAAGTTAGTAAAAGCTGTTTGTAAATGTCTTAACCCTTGTTGTAAAGGTACACAGCTTACTTCATTGAGAAAGTTTAATTCTTCTTGTTTTTTCCAATCAGTTAGCATTGAAGAAGTTTGAGCGTAGCCTACTCTTTCTTGTCTTTCATACCATGCTTGTGTTCTGAGATGGAGAGCTTTGTTGTAAACCAATCTTACACAGCCCAAAGTGCGCCGCAATAGCGACTCTTGTTCTGGTGTTGGGTAAAATCGGTAAGAATAGGCTTTTTCCATGTCTCGCATTCTAGCATATATCGTGTAAATGCGCTAATATTTAACAGTAAAGCCGTCGTAGAACGACGGGGTTTCAGACCCAAATTTTCGATGACCACGCTTGCACTCTCAGGGTAATGAATCTAGTGCTTTTAAACAATCGCTACCAAATTGTTAGTATCCTTGCTAGGGGGGGATTTGGGGAAACTTATATCGCTATCGATACGAATATGCCTTCTCAACGGCGCTGTGTGATTAAAAAATTGCAGCCGGCTATTCAAAGTGAGGAGATGCCAGAATGGTTAAAAGAACGTTTTCAGAAAGAAGCAAGCGTTTTAGAGGAATTGGGGGAGCAAAATCGCCAAATACCCCGTTTATACGGTTATTTTGCCCAAGATAATCACTTCTATCTGGTGCAGGAGTGGATTGAAGGGGAGACACTAACCCAAAAACAGCAACGACAGGGAAAATTATCCTCCTCGGTAGTGCGGACGATTTTAGAGAATTTACTGCCTGTTATTGATTTTATTCACAGTCGCCGCATTATTCACCGGGATGTGAAACCCGATAATATTATCTTAAGAAATAGTGATAATTTGCCCGTTTTAATCGATTTTGGGGTAATGAAAGAGGCAGTGGCCACCTTACTCGATCCTACGGGAAAAAGTGCCTATTCGATCGCCCTTGGCACCCCCGGTTATATGGCTTCGGAACAGGCTGCTGGGAGACCGGTCTTTTCTAGTGACCTTTATAGCTTAGGCTTAACGGCGATTTTTTTATTAACGGGAAAAACTCCCCAATATCTAGAAACTGACTCGCGCACGGGGGAAATTCTCTGGCGACAGGAGGCAGAAAATGTTAATCCTAATTTAGCTATGGTAATCGATCGAGCGATCCGTTTTCATCCCCGCGATCGGTTTGCTACTGCTAGGGAAATGTTGGCAGCTTTAGGAGAAATATCCCCCGATTTGTCCACCCAACCGACTATCGCAGTTTCTCCCCATAGTCCCCGATTAAAGTCCTCTACACCCCCAAAACCAACCGTCTCCCCCACTGTGGTTATTAAACCCAATTCTGGGGAAAAAAAGAATACTTGGCCGTGGATTTTGCTGATTTTTGCAGTGACAATTGGGGCTTTTGTCCTAGGATATCGGGGATTTATGGCTATTTTTCCCAAAAATGAGGAAATCGAACCATCACCAACCCCCGAACCTTCTCCTATTCCTGAAATCATTCCTCCTCCCTCCCAAGATTTTCCCCCTATCCGACGACCTTCTCGTCAACGGACTCCCATTTATTCCCCGACTCCTACTCCATCCCCGACTCCTACCCCAGAGGTGATTCCTAGTCCAGAAGCGACTCCAGAATTAACTCCTAGTCCCACCCCAGAAGAAGTAATTCCTATTCCTGTTCCCCTTCCTGAAACAGAGCCGAGTCCTCAAGTTTCTCCCCTTCCTTCCCCTTCCCCTTCTCCTTCCCCTTCTCCTTCTCCTTCCCCTTCTCCTTCTCCTTCCCCTGTTCCAGAGGTGATTAATCCCCCGGTTAATGAGGATAAAATTGAACCGATCGCTCCTCCTGTTTTATCACCTTCTCCTCCTGAAGAAAATAGTAATTAATCTAAGTAGGTAGGTGTTAAAAGTTGTCAGACACCCCCCTTATCAAGGCTGTCCTTTAGTCACATCTTTCTTAACATTTCAAACCTTTGTAGCACAAGGCTTTCAAGACTCGGTTAACAATCTGTAATATTCCTTGTTGACACCCTTACTGACAAGGAAAAAACTGAAATCAATTCAGGATAAGGGTTGGAGTGCTTACTGCAAAAATTGTTAAGAAAGATCCCTATAAGGGATAGCTTATCAAGGGGGGCAGGGGGGATCAGAGGCAAAATCTATCTTCAATTTAATTATAACTACTTACTTAAAAATACGGTTTTTTCTTTAAGCTCTAGCACGAAAAATTTGATTAGCCGTGAGGTTTAACTCTGGAAAAATCCCTGAAATAAGACGTTGATCCTGTTTAAATAAATTACCTTGATATTCTCCATCGATTAATTGATAGATAGAAATGGTGGGTTCTTTGGGGCTGCCAATATATCGGGACGAACCTTTGGCTAAATAATCGATAATCCAATATTCGGCAATTCCTAATTGTTCGTAGTCGTCGAATTTCTTTAGATAATCATCTCGCCAATTGGAACTGACAATTTCAATAATTAATTTAGCTGATGTTGCCAGAGAAATTGAGGAAGCGGTTTCCCAGTAGTGATCATTAACTAGATTTTCTCTGTCTAGGACAATAATATCGGGTAGATAACCCGTATGGGGGCGAAGGGGTTTTACTGCGGCAGTATTGGGGATAAAATAGGGCAATTGCCGTCTTCTAATCTCCAATCCTAACTCCATGCTTATAAAACCGCCAATTTCTTCGTGTTTTCCGATCGGTCGCATCATGGCCGATAATTTTCCTGCGATTAATTCGTATTGTTGTCCATCATCGGGATATTGATTGATATAGTCATCAAAAGTCAACAATTGGGGGATAGTTTGGGTTGTGGTCATGGCAGTTAGGGTAAATAAGAGAGATGATTTTTCTAGATTCTAACTCGATTAACGACGTTGCCACCAAGTCAATCCAGCTAGGGTAAATCCTACTAAAGGCATCACTACCATCGCTATCCAAAAAATAGCGTTAGCTTGCAGGGGATTTAAATTGATTCTTCTATTTTCTGGTTCCTTGGCCCGGATAGATAAGGTGGCTGTTTCACCACTGGCTAACCACTGCACAGAATTTAAAAATATATCTCCGTTTAACTGTTGTTCAAATAGTCCATCGCTGGCAAAGCTGGCATTACCAATCACGATTAATTTACCTTTTTTTCCTGTTAGAGCAACTCCTAAATCAAAGGGGCCAGCTAAATCTTTTTCAGGGTTAAACTGGAGATTCTGATCATTTAAATCACTCTCAGCCCACATTTTATCATTGGTAATCATTAAAGATATGGCTTCAATTCCTTCGATGGGAACGGTAGCGATGGGACGAGCAAAGGGAAAGATAGAAATACCGTTAGCAAAATCCCGGGTAATGGGATGATTACCGTAATTGGTAATAATGGGACTAGCCGGACCTAAACCGATGATTTCCCCGGCACCAGAAGCATCAATAATAATCCGATTATCTAGTTTCACACCCCAAGAGGTTAATAAGGGTTCTAATCCGGTTTCGGTTTGGGGGTCAATCATTAATAAAATTTTGCCCCCTTGCTCAAGATAGTTTTTTAAAGCGGTGACTTCCTGGGGAAATATTTTTCTTTTGGGACTGGCAATAATAATGACATCGGCATTATTGGGAATGGTGGAACGTTCCACTAGATTAAGTGGTTCTACTTGATAACCTTTTGCTTCTAAACTATTGACTGCTTGTCCTAAACCCCCTTGAGGCTCTTTGATGGCATTTTCTCCATGACCTTGCAGAAAATAAGCGGTTAAAGTGCGATTAGTTTTAGCGGTTTCGATGGCGTTACTCAGTTTCGCTTCGGTGAGACTTTCCTCTTCACTAATAGTTTTTAGGGGTTGTTTTTTGTCACCATACTGTAGATAGACTCTAGACAGATTATCATCAGCTAGTTTTTTAAATTCCTGGACAATATTGGGTTTTTTCTCCGGGTTAACTATCTCGTACTGAAATTGGGGGTTTTTGCGTTGATAATTGGCTAAAAGTTCCTCTTCGTTGCCACTGATTCCCCGGGTTGAAAAAATCCAGACTTTGACAGGTTTTGACAGATTGGTTAATAGTCTTTCGGTTTGGGGGGATAAACTAAAGATTTGGTTTTCGGTTAAATCAACTCGATAGGGATAACGGAGGGCGAGAAAGTTAATTAAACCGATAACGCTGAGGACAATAATAGTAGTAATGAGGGTTTGAGTGCCGGTGCGGGTACTTCTTTTTTGCCAAAAGTCTTTGGAAGTGATTACTAATAACAACAGCCACCCTAGAAACAGAATAGCCCCAGCAATTAATAACCCCAGAGAGAGGGATGACCATTGACCAGAAATTAACCCCACGGTTAGGCCGGCACTACCGAGAAATAGGGCGGGTATATAGAGAAATTTACGGTATTTTTGCCAGTATATCATAGTTAGTTTCTTTGATAACGGTCCGCTTCGATCGCTTGAGTAGTTAGGAAGATTCCCAGCAGAATATAACTGAGGAGGATGACTAAACTACTACTGTCAAAAATTCCCCGCACGAAATTGTTAAAGGGTTGATACCAAGATAGATGGGATAGTAATTCTTTCAGGAAAAATCCGATCTGTTCTCCCACTTCTCCTCCGATGCGATCTCGAAAGAAGGTTTCGGCATTGTTAGCAATTACATCCAGTATCCAGATAAATAAGATGGTGATAAAGGTGATGATGTAAGCAAGGATAGAACTATTGGTGAGGGAAGATATAAACATCCCGATGGCTAGGATGGCCGCTGCCAGTAAAATTAATCCTAGATGAGCTAGTAAAATACTGGCTATATTCACCGGGGGAACTGCGGTACTAAAAACCACTATTTCATAAATCCAGAGGGGGGTAATCATCACGGTAAAAAAGGCCAGCACTCCCAATAATTTACCGATGGCTATACTCCAATTAGTCAGGGGGGAAGTGGCTAAAAGTTCTAGGGTTCCCTGTTTTTTTTCCTCTGCGTATAATCCCATAGACAGGGCTGGCAAAATTACCAACAATAAAGAGGATAAAATCATGCCGATGAAAGTGGTCATAAATTCAGATACCGTATCTCTGGCTACCAGAAATCCCGATTGTTCTTGGATACCAATATCGAGAATAATGCCGTAGAGAAGGGAGTTAAAGAAAAATCCCGCTACTAACCAAAATATCCCCATAATGATATAGGCATTGGCGGCGGTAAAATAGCTTTGAAATTCCTTGCGAAAAATCGCCCAGATATTATTGATCATGTCTCTCCTCTTGCTGATTACTTTCCCCGCTGCCGATTACTTCCAGAAAGATATCTTCTAGGGTTTTGCGGGTGCGACGCATTTCTAATAGGTTATAACCATTGTTGACAACTATTCTAGCAAGTTCTGCTCCTAGGTTTGTTCCCACTTGACCAACAATTTTAAGCAGGTTATCGCCGACTTTTGCTGCTTGTTCGACTTGGGGTATTTGTTGCAGGATTTCTAGCAGAGAATCCCTATCACCTTCGATCTCAATTTCATAACTGGAACCGGCAGGGGTAGCGGTAGTAATATTATTGGCCACGATGCGACCCCGATTAATAATTGTCGCTCGATCGCAGGTAATACTCACTTCTGGCAAAATATGAGTGGAGAGAATAATTGTATGTTCTCCCGCTAAACTTTTAATCAGATTTCTCACCTCGATAATCTGTTTCGGATCCAATCCTACTGTCGGTTCATCTAAAATAATTACCGGTGGATCGTGTATGATCGCTTGGGCAATTCCTACACGCTGTTTATAACCCTTGGATAACTTGCGGATAATAACTTTTCTTTTTTCTAGTAACTGACATTTGCCTAACACTAAATCTACCCGCGCTTTTCTATCCCCCGATGAGATGCCTTTAATCCGTGCGACAAAATCAAGAAAACCTTCCACGGTCATCTCCGGATACAAGGGAGGATTTTCGGGAAGATAACCAATGCGACGACGCACTTCTAAGGATTGTTGATGCACATCATATCCTGCTATCCTTGCTGTTCCCGTCGTAGCAGGAATATAACCGGATAAAATCCTCATAGTGGTGGTTTTTCCGGCTCCATTGGGTCCCAAGAAACCGAGTATTTCTCCCTTTTCTACTGTAAAATCCACGTCACTGATTGCCGTGGTAGAACCATAAATTTTACTCAGATGTTCGACTTCAATCATAAGCTTTATCAGTTATCAGTTATCAGTTACCAGTTATCAGATGGGAGTTTTCAGTCAATAGTGTTAAGTGACAAGTTTAGGGCTTTCTTTTCACAGATTACTGATTACTGCTCACTGATAACTAATTTTTCCCAGACTATGATCGCGATTAATTTCTACCACTATATCCGCTTGTTTGAGCAGGGGTGGCAGAAATAATTGCGGATGTAAACTTTTCCAAAAATACTTGACAAATTCCTCGATTTCTGATGGGTTCATACCTCCTTTTGCTTCGGCCGCCTGTCGCCATTGTAAACTGTAACGGTAGTCAAGGGGATAAAGAATCAGTAAGCGATCGATTTTTGACCAGAGGGGTAGATATTCCCGCAATCTTTGATTATTATCCCTGGCGAATTGTCGGTCTTCTTGGCTATTAATCGGATCGGGGGCATGATCAAAGACTGTTTCTTCTATTGGATTCATGCCCACAAACCAACCCTCGAAAAAAAGAATATCGACTCGCTCCACTTGTTCCGCTGCAATTCTATCTCCTTGTCCTCGATGCAGGTACTTGTCAAAACGCGGGATTAAAATCGGACTTTCTTGCTGACAAACCTGTTCTAAAACTTTAATTCCTAATGCTATATCATGAGTACCCGGTGGACCACGCCAGCGCAATCTTTCATCCTTTTGACGTAATTTTATTCGCTCATTATAGGTCTTATAAATATCATCTAAAGAGAGATTATTTACTTTTAAATCAAAATAGGCTAAAATAATCGACATTATGGATGTTAAGGTGGTCTTTCCCGTGCCTTGAGGAGCCAAAATGCCTTGAATCAACGGTTTTGCGTGGCTGCGTAGCTCTAGCGCCCAGGGAATCCACAAGCGCCAACAGCTGATCAAAATCTGATTTTGCTGATTTATCCCTAACTCCTGACATTTTTGCCAGACTCGCGGCCAGAGAATCGTTAATAGTTCCGCCCTTTCCTGTAGGATGAGAGGGTTAGTCTCCCTAAAATTTAAGGATTCGATCGCTAGTAAATCTTCTAGATCCGCCTCAGTTAAGGGATTTTTGTCGATTAATCCCTGTAAAATCGTCAAAATCTTCATAGCTGTTATCGGAATTAGGAAAAAACTGTCCCAGTGATTCAGGAGTAATTCTCCCGGGTTAGCCACCCATACCAGCAGATTAATCCCGCTCAAGATTTTTTTTGAGAGTGTTTTTTAGGGTTATTTGCCCAAAAATGAAGGGTTTGCAGGCAGGCACGGATTCCCACTCTACATATAAGTATATGTCAAGTTCCCTTTTCAGTCAAGGGGTTTGGCTAAAAATCTCTAGCTTGGTCTCCAGTTTCCCAATCGGTTAGACTAAGAATTATTCACATTACTTAACAAAACACCAGATGAATACAGCTGCTCTGACGATAAGGCAAAATTGGCAATGGCAAGGAAATTCTATACACTATGTGCAAGCGGGTACTAGAGTTGCGGGAAAACCCCCGTTACTATTAGTCCACGGTTTTGGCGCTTCCACCGACCATTGGCGAAAAAATGTGCAAGGTTTAGCCTCAGAATGGGAAGTATGGGCGATCGATCTGCTAGGATTTGGTAGATCAGCTAAACCGGATATTGTCTATAGTGGCAATCTTTGGCAGCAACAATTAAACGATTTTATCAAGGAAGTTGTGGGCCAACCGACGGTTTTAGCGGGTAATTCTCTGGGGGGTTACGCTTCTCTCTGTGTGGCTGCTAATCATTCCGAGAATGTTCGGGGATTAATTCTCCTCAATAGCGCCGGTCCCTTTAGCGATACAGAAAGCAATCGTCAGCCTAATTTAGCACAAAAATTACTGCGATCAGTCTTGCTGCAACCCTGGGCTAGTTATCTCTTATTTCTCTATACCCGTCAACCCAAAACTATCCGCAAAACCCTAGAGAAAGTATATCTCGATCGCAGTGCCATTACTGAGCAGTTAATAGAAGATATCCGTCGTCCTTCCCTGGATGCGGGAGCAGCCAAAGTTTTTGCTTCTGTGTTTAAATCTCCCCGGGGGGAAAATGTGGATATTCTCCTGCAAAAGTTAAGTTGTCCCCTGTTGATGTTATGGGGTGAGGGGGACCCTTGGATGAATACTAGGGAACGCGGGGCCAAATTCCGTCAATACTATCCTTCTCTGACAGAATATTATCTAACTGCCGGTCATTGTCCCCACGATGAAATTCCCACAGAGGTTAACCAGTTGATTAGTGATTGGGTGAAAAGCTTATAGGTAGTTAGGGATCGGTTATCAGGTTTTTATTTTTTTGACGCTCAAGTAGTCGTGCAAAATTAATTTCCTAGTCGAGACAGGAGACAGGAGACAGGAGACAGGAGAGGGGATACAGCTATTAGGGATCGGATTTGAGTTTTCAGTTCTCTGTTTGCTCACCACCGCAGAAGCCTGACGGAGTAGTGGCTTAGATGTGTAATTAATTGTGCTTAGATACTTATCTAACCTGAAAAAAGAGGGTCTGTAGGAAGGCACGGATTCCCATTCTATATATAAGTATCTGTCAAGGGCGGGGATTTGTCAAGGGTTTTTTTGAAAAAATCTGCCAGAATTTCAGGGGAGAAAATCGGAATCGAGGATTTGTTCGGGACTATAGGGGCAGCTTTCGGCAAAGATAGCGGCCGGTAATTGGCTTTTTTGTCGGACTCGCTTCACTGCTTTGGGGTAAATAACGGCGATTCTGGTTAAAAAATAGTTATAAAGGGTTTTTGACTCCAATAAAAGTTCTAATTCCACCCGAAAGTTACCGATTTCGTCCTGCCATCCCCGCGCACATCTTTCTCGTTCCTCCAGCCAGTATTGGTAAAGAAGCAGATGAATGAGCAATTTTAGGAGATAACTATCTACTTGATGTCTCTGTTCGTTCCCCAATGCTTCGATTTCTTCTTCGAGATGTTCCCAATCTAATACATCTGTCTGTTTTTGTCGCAGTTGTTTGGCCGTTTCTTCTAACCAAGCAAGATAGTCTTGTTCGTATAGGTCTTTAGTTGTCATAACCTATCCTCCTTAGCGCTGGTCAGGTATTAGGTTTTTATTTTCTTGACGCTTATCTAACCTAAAAAAAGAGGGTCTGTAGGAAGGCACGGATTCCCATTGTATATATAAGTATATGTCAAGTGCGGGGATTTGTCAAGGGTTTTGACAGTAGAAAGGGAGAAACCTTTTAACAATACACTTGTTCTAACATAGCAGCAGTGAGAGATTTTTGGCCGTGATAATAGAGACGACGATTGAGACAACCGATCGATTTAACATAGGTAGATAGGGTTCCCAGATCATGGGAAATAATTAAAATGGTCATCCACTCATTCAATTCTTGCAACAGGGAAAAAATACTAGCACGCATTTGGGGATCGACACTGGCAGTGGGTTCATCTAAAATCAAGAGACGGGGTTCTACCGCTAAAGCGCGAGCGATATAAACCCGTTGGCGCTGTCCTCCTGAAAGTTCAGCAATCGATCTTTTTTTCAACGCTAACATTCCCACACTATCTAAAGCTTTATCTACCCTTACCTCATCTTTTTTACTATAGCCTTGCCAGAGTTTTTTGCTGCTCAATCTCCCCATTTTCACCACCTCACCCACAGTAATGGGAAATGAGCGATCGCATTCGACAAACTGCGGCACATAACCGACTAATTCCCGACCTTTTTCGACATTTTGCCCCAAAATACTGACTTCTCCCCGCCAAGGTTTAATTAATCCCAGTAAAACCTTAAGGAGGGTAGTTTTTCCTCCTCCATTCGGGCCGATAATTCCCAGGAAATCCAATTCTTCAATGGTTAAATTAATATCTTCGAGGATGGGTTCCTGTTCGTAGCCGGCCCAGAGATTATTAATGGTAATGATCGTTGACATAAGTAATAAGTAGTTGGACAAAAGTAAAGTTAACTGTGGGGTGAGGAGTCAGGAGTCAGGAGTCAGGAGTCAGTAAGAATTGCGGCAGTTTACATTTCTTAAGATAGACAACAAAATTTATGTCCGACTACTTAGGGCAAAATTAACTTCTTGGTTGGGATAGGCAAAAGGCAATGGGCAATAGGCAAGAGGTAGTTAGATATGTGCAATTAATTGTGTCTAGCTACATATACAAACAATTACTGATTTAAAACTGTGGCCATCTTTTGGGAAACTTGTCGCAGGTTTTCACTCCAATTTTGAGCAAAGGCACTGATAGGGATTACCTGTCCCCCAATTTCCCTAGCAATAGTTTCGGCACTTTTCTGGCTAAATTCTGGTTGAGTAAAAATAACTTTAATATTCTCTTTTTTGGCCTGTTTGATTAGTTGACTTAACTGGGCAGCACTGGGTTCATTACCGTCGATTTCGATCGCAATCATCTCTAAACCGTAATCTTGGGCAAAATAGCCCCATTCGGGATGAAATACCATAAATTTTTTGTTTTTAATCCCTGCCAAGTTTTGCCGAATTTCTTGATCTAATGCGTCTAATTCCTGACTGAATTTTTCCAAGTTAGCTCGATAGATAGCTTCCTGACCCGGATCGAGTTGTGCTAGGGTTTGATAAATAGTCTTTGCTTGTGCTTTGACTCGTTTTGGTGATAACCAAATATGGGGATCTAGGGTGTTTTTTCCAGCTTGATGTTTTTCTTCCTTAGCGTGATCGTGATCATGATCATGATCGTGATTATGTTCTGCTGTCAAAGGGATTTTATCTACTCCTTGACTGGTATCGACGATTAACATCTGTTGGTTAACACTGTTTAAGCGATCTTTCCAGGCATCCTCTAAGGATACACCGATTTTAAAGTAGGCTTGCGATTGGGCTGTGGTTTTTAATTGTTCGGGTTTTGGTTCATAGGTGTGGGGATCTGTCCCGGGTTGAATCATGGCATTAACACTGACTCTATCACCGCCGATGCGTTTGACGAAATATTCCTGCGGTACGATACTGACTGTCACCTGTAAGGGTGTCTTTGCTTCCTCTTCCTTGACCGAAGGACTACTACAAGCTGTTAAGCTGGCTATAGTCAGGGTTAAAGCGATCGCTGTTAACTGGAAATTTTTACCCATCGGATTAACTGAGTCTGATTATAGTTCTCATCTTATCACAGTCGGTGAGAATCGTTATCATTCTAAAAATATTGTGGTATAGATGCACTGGTTTTGCTGCCATCGATCTTTCGCTCCCAATTAAAAAATTTCTCTTGCCAAGCAACGCTTGACATGATATTATATAGATAATGGAAAATCCGTGCGCCTGCGACCCCCCTCTGGTCAAGTCAAATAAAGCCCAAAAAAATTAACTCCAAAAAGTAGTGGGTGAACTGATAACTGATACTCGTTAAGACTGCGCCGGAGTGCTGGAGTTGGGAGAGGAAGCCTGAGCATTTGTACTAAAACTCCCAAGAGGCAGTTTAAATTCAGTAGAGCTTAACTAGAGCTTGCTGAATAAATCTAAAAACCTTGTTGGGTAAAACTTTCAGACTTTTTGTCAATCAAAAAGTACCGGACATGGGAGTGATCGGGGGGAAAATTCAGGGACTTTTTCCGTGAAAATTAGGTAATTGACCCCCTCAAAATCGGTAAAACCCTACACCCCACACCCCACACCCCACACCCTACCCCCACGAAAAACTTTTTGCCGCAAACCCTAACCAAAAACCGAGTGCCGATCACTAAAAAATGACTTTTGCCTCCGTTATTCGCAACATTGAAAAATCGCCTTTAACTGCCGAACTTATCCAAAAACTGGAGAAAAACGGCAATTTAACCCTAACTGGTCTTGCCCGCTTACCGAAAGGATTAATAAGCACAGCTTTCGCCCGTTGTCAAGGAAAAAATCTTTTAATTATCTGTGCCAATCTGGAAGAAGCGGCACGTTGGGCGGCACAATTAGAAGCGATGACGTGGAAAGGTGTTTTCTTTTATCCCACCTCGGAAGCTTGCCCCTACGAGAGATTTAATCGGGAATCGGAGATGATTTGGGGACAGATGCAGGTATTATCGTCCCTTCGACGTAGCTCAGGGCAAACCCTAATCAGTCCTCAAGAGGCCGGAATTGCGATCGTTACCACCGAAAAGGCCCTGCAGCCCCATTTACCCCCTAGAGAGGTTTTCGAGCAATATAGCGATAATTTTGCGGTAGGAAGGGTTATAGAAGCCAAAAACCTCGATCTAACCCTAGCTAGATTAGGATATGAACGGGTTTCACTGGTAGAAACCGAAGGACAATGGAGTCGTCGCGGCGATATCGTTGATATTTTCCCAGTTTCGGCAGAATTACCAGTCAGGTTAGAATTTTTCGGCGATGAATTGGAAAAATTGCGAGAATTTGACCCTGCCACCCAAAGATCCCTCGATTCTATCCCCAATCTGCTTCTTACTCCCACTAGCTTCGCAGCGATCATTGCCCCTTCTCTCCCCCCGACAGTGGCCGATTATCTAGGGGCTGAAGAGCGGGAAAAATTAGCTAATGGCATTTATCCAGAGGGAATTGAGCGATTTTTAGGCTTGTCCTTCCCTCAACCTGCCTCTTTATTGGATTATCTCCCCGAAAATACTCTTATTGCCTTTGATGAACTGGAAAGCTGTCAAGCTAGAAGCGATCGCTGGATAGAATATATTGGGGAACGCTGGCAAGAGATAGAACCAGCTTTACCGAAAATTCACCGTTCTTTTGGTGAATCTCTGCAAATATCGGTCAAATTTCCCCATCTCTACCTCTCAGAAATAGACGATCACCTCTGCGAAAATAGCCTTAATCTCTCCAGTCGTCGGATTCCCACCAGTCCGGGGCAATTCGCCAAACTAGCGGAAATTTTACGGGGAAAAAGAGAGATTTATAGCGGTATTAAAGTAAATAAGTATGCTACATGGTTAATATCTGCCCAACCCTCCCGCACAGTCTCGTTATTACAGGAACACGACTGTCCGGCCCAATTTATCCCCAATCCCCTCGATTTTGGGGCGATCGAGCGCTTAATCATTCAAAACACTGCTACAGCCCTAAAATACTCAGGATTAGCTGAGTTAGAAGGTTTTATCCTACCCACCTATCGCATAGTCGTCGTTACTGATCGAGAGTTCTTCGGACAACATCTTCTAAATACTGCTGGTTACGTCCGCAAACGTCGGCAAGCAGCCTCGGTACAGGTGGACGTGAACAAACTCCGTCCCCTCGACTTTGTAGTACATAAACACCATGGCATCGGACAGTTTATCAAACTAGAAAAGCAGGAAAGCACAATTAGCGGAGTAGTGCAAGGTCGAGATTATCTAGTTATTAAGTATGCCGATGGATTATTGCGGGTTCCTGCCGATTCTGTTGATAATCTCTCCCGTTATCGTCATACAGGTAGTCAAGAGCCAGAATTACATAACATCTCTGGCAAAGCGTGGGAAGCGACGAAAGCCCGCGTCAGGAAGTCAGTTAAGAAGTTAGCGGTTGATTTAATCAATATTTACGCCCAACGGGCCAAAAAATCGGGTTTTGCCTATCCGATGGATAATCCCTGGCAGCGGGAGTTAGAGGATTCTTTTCCCTACCAACCCACTGCTGATCAACTGAAAGCGATACAGGATGTGAAACGGGATTTAGAAAGCGATCGCCCGATGGATCGTTTAGTCTGTGGGGATGTGGGTTTTGGTAAGACAGAAGTGGCCATTCGTGCTATTTTTAAAGCTGTCACCACGGGTCATAAACAGGTGGCTTTATTAGCACCAACAACGATTTTAACCCAACAACATTATCACACCCTAAAGGAGCGTTTTGCCCCCTATCCCGTCAACGTGGGTTTATTAAATCGTTTTCGCACCAATTCCGAGAAAAAAGATATCGTCCAGCGCTTGAAAACGGGGGAATTGGATATAGTAGTGGGTACTCAATTGTTATTGAGTAAAGCGGTGGAGTTTAAAGATTTAGGGTTATTGGTAATTGATGAAGAACAGCGTTTTGGAGTCAATCAAAAGGAGAAAATTAAGGCTTTTAAAAGTAATATTGATGTGTTAACCTTGAGTGCGACACCGATTCCCCGGACTCTTTATATGTCCCTTTCTGGGGTGCGAGAAATGAGTTTAATTACCACACCCCCTCCCTCTCGTCGTCCCATCCAAACCCACCTTTCCAGTTATAATTCTGATGTGATTAGAACGGCAATTCGCAATGAATTGGATCGGGGGGGACAGGTTTTTTATGTAGTACCAAGAATCGAGGGAATTGAAGAAAAAGCGGCAGCAATTCAAGGGATGATTCCTGGTGCTAGAATTGCCATCGGCCACGGTCGTATGGATGAGTCCGAATTAGAGACCACCATGTTAGCTTTTAATAATGGGGAAGCGGATATCTTAGTCTGTACGACTATTGTGGAGTCGGGGTTAGATATTCCCAGAGTTAACACAATTATCATTGAAGATGCCCAAAAATTCGGTTTAGCGCAACTCTATCAACTGCGGGGACGGGTGGGGCGATCGGGAGTACAAGCGCACGCTTGGTTACTGTATCCAGCTAAGGGAGAACTAACAGAAACCGCTCGGGAAAGATTAAAGGCAATTCAAGAATTTACCCAGTTAGGATCGGGGTATCAATTAGCGACTAGGGATCTGGAAATTCGCGGTGCGGGTAACTTATTGGGTGCGGAACAATCGGGACAAATGGAAGCGATTGGTTTTGATCTATATATGGAAATGTTACAGGAAGCTTTGCGGGAAATTCAAGGTCAAGAAATTCCCCAAGTGGAGGATACCCAAATCGATCTGAAATTAACGGCATTTATTCCTAATGATTATATATCCGATCTGGAGCAGAAAATGGATGTCTATCGGGCGATCGCTACTGCCAATTCTCAGAAAAATTTAGGACAAATTGCCGCCGATTTAGTGGATAGATACGGTGCAATTCCTTCACCGGTGGCACAATTATTTAAGGTAATCGAGTTAAAACATCTGGCTAAATCCCTCGGTTTTTCGCGCATTAAACCCGATGGAAAACAGCATATTATCCTAGAAACTCCCATGGAGGAACCAGCGTGGAAATTATTACAAGAACACCTACCCCAACATATACAATCACGCTTTGTTTATAGTCCCAAACAGGTGACAGTTAGGGGTTTAGGAACGGTAAAACCGCAACAGCAGTTAGATAGTTTATTGGACTGGTTGGCTAAGTGTAAAGATGGTTTACCGACGAGGAATTAGACTAAATCCTGTTTAAAAAGTATAGGAGAGTGGGAATTATGAATTATCAATTATGAAGTGGGGAGTGGGAATTATGAATTATCAATTATAAATTATCAATTATGAACTGGGGAGCAGGGGAGAAGATAATAAATAAGAGTAATCTCGTGAATTCAGAATCCTGACTCCTATACTCTGTTATAAAAAGCACCTCATAGATATGAGGTGCTTTGGGTACGGAGAGAGAGGGATTCGAACCCTCGTTAAAGTTACCCCTAAACAGCATTTCCAGTGCTGCGCCTTCAACCGCTCGGCCATCTCTCCAATTGAGGTCACGATCATCAATCCTACAGCAAATGCTGCCGATCTGTCAAATTATTTTTTGATGGGAAACGCTGTCACCTGTCTGGGGTCCCCACTGCAAGACTTTTCAAGCACACCCTAGATATTGATTTAAGATTGCGGCCGTAGCTAGACCGGTTTTTTGCCAACTAAACTCATTAGCTCGTTTTTTGCCTAAATGACTTAATTTTGACTGTAATTGTCGATCTTGAGCGATAATTTTCAGGGCATCGGCTATGGAATCGACTCGATAGGGATCGATTAAAATTGCCGCTGTTGCCGTGACTTCGGGCAAAGATGACAAATTTGAGGTAATCACGGGTGTACCGCAGGCCATAGCCTCTAAAACGGGCAATCCGAAGCCTTCCCAGAGACTGGGGAAGATTAAAGCAGTGGCTTGACTGATCACTTTGGGCAGCTCATCGTAGGGGATATAATCGAGAAATTTAATGCGATCGCTAACTGCCAATTCTCGCGCTTGTTGTTGTAAATTGGGGGTATAACGGCGATCAAAGCTGCCGGCAATCCAAAGATGATAATCGCTTAAATCTGGGGGCAGTTGGGCAAAAGCGGCGATTAAACGCGGTAAATTTTTATAGGGATTGGGACGACCCAGATAGAGAAAATAGGGATGTTCTGGCTTATTATCTTCAGTAGGGCGAAAGTGATGATGATCGTAGGCTAGGGGAATAGAAGTAATTTTATCGGCGGGAATTTGATAATATTCAGTGATATCTTTGGCCGTTGCCTGAGAGTTACAGATAATATGTTTTGCCTGTTGTAATACCTGCGGCACATAATAACGGAAATAGTGGGTTAAGGGGGAAGTAAGACTGGGAAACCGCAGGGGAATTAAATCGTGGACCATGACGACAAAGCGACAGTGAGAATTTATTGGCGCTTCTGGGAGGGGAGAAAAGAGTAAATTGGCGTTTAATTGTCGGTAAATTGACGGTAACTGCCATTGAGTCCAGAGTAAGCGTTTTAAATGACCTTTCGCTCCTCGATCGGGGCCGAGACCCTTGGGGATAGAATAACAGTTAAAGTCGGGATAACTATTAGCTGTTAGTAGGGTTGGTTCTAAATTTTTTAGGTAGGGTAAGAGGTTAAGAATGTAGGTACTGATTCCCGTGGGTTGGGGAAAAAGTACCGAGAGATTAATTAATAGGTTATGCTGTGTATTCACTAATTACCCTGTTGATATTTGCTGAGAATTTCTGAGATATATTGGTAGCCTTCCAGTCCAATAGATTTAATCAGGGAGGAACGTTCCAGACTGAAAGTCTGCTCAAAAGCTGCGATATTTTTGCCGCGAATAACCGTTAATAGACTAGCAGCTTGTCGCCATTCTACTGCACCGATTTCGTGTAGCCAATACATTCCTAGAGAACCCATATAAATTGCCTGTTCAAAATTCTTGTCTTGATAGTAAGCTTCGCCTAAATAAGTTAGTAATAAACCTTGCAGATATACATCCCCGTAGTATTTGGCCGATTCCAATCCTTGCAGGAGAATATTAATCGCCTCTTGGGTTCTTTCAAGGACAAGATATGCTAAACCTAAACTGCTACAACAAAGGGATTTACTCTGCCAATCTTGGAGACTTTCTGCTAACTTTAATCCCTGTTTTAAATACTCGATCGAACTTTGATAAATTTCGTGATCATATCTCTCTAACTGTTGCGCTTCCTGTACCTGACTATAACCCAAATTAGCTAAAGCGTTAGCCTGTCCTAAACTATTACCCTGTTGACGACTTAAAATTAAAGCTCTCTGACTTAAATTAATCGCTTCTGTATAGTTTTTTTGGATAGCATTGAGACGCGATAAATGGTTTAAATTAGCTATTTCACAAGCAGAGTCCTGCTGTTGACGAGCAATTTCTAAAGCTTGTTGATGACATTCTCTGGCCTGTGGATAGTCGCCGCGAATGCGATTAGAATAGGCAATTAAAGTTAAAATTCTCGCCTTTTCTCCCGTACCTTCCACATAACGCAGAGGAATTGATAAATAATCTAAGGCCTCCTTGAGATAACTGCCAGAAAAGGAGGCAAAAATTCCCCCGTATAAAGGAAAATAATCCCGTTGAGCAAAGGTTCTCAGAATTTGTAAAGCCATCTGAAAACAGCCCCGACTATAGAGAGAATTTTTACTAACTTGCTCGAAACTATTGGTTAAAAGTGACCAAATTAAAGCAAAGGTGAGAAAGGTAGAAATGGATAATTTAGCTCCCAGTTTTTCGCTATAGATACGCTGATCAAAAAAGTTAATTAGTCCTCTCTGGATATAT
Source organism: Microcystis sp. 0824 (assembly GCF_003112475.1). Taxonomy (NCBI): domain Bacteria; kingdom Bacillati; phylum Cyanobacteriota; class Cyanophyceae; order Chroococcales; family Microcystaceae; genus Microcystis; species Microcystis sp. 0824. The sequence goes on from NZ_BDSM01000014.1 coordinate 57,440, forward strand.
TGAAAAACAATAGCAGTTTCTACCCAATCGGCTAAAGTTAAATCCTCAGTGATAGAATCAAAAGCTTGTTGATTAGCTAAACTTTCTAATACTCGTTTTAACCAGGAGGGATTAACTTTACTTGCCCAAATTTGCCAGGGTGTCACTCGCTCATTATCATTAGTAAAACCAAGATTGCGATTTTGTTCGTAGAGCCAACTGGTGAGATCATTCGATAAATTTGACCAAGTATTTAACCCCAGATTAATCCCCGTGGCAATTTGCCATAAATCCGCTTCTCCCCGCTGCTGAGCAACTGTCTGTAAATGCTTGGCTAACTGTTGTAATTGTTCTAGGGTTAAAGCATTATTTTGATTGGGATCAATTAAATTTACTAAAGTCAGTAAACGATCCTCTCGATCGATTTTTACCAGATTATCGATCGCCGCTGCAGTGAGAGAATTTTGCTGATTGGTTTTTTGGTATTTTTCCCATTCACTTTCGATCGTTTCCAAGGCCCGCAAAACCCTAGTCGCTTTAATTTTTGTTTCTAACTGTGAGCGAGTAACGATCATTTTTTCGGTTAAACAACGCTCAAAAATTTCTCCTGTGCCATTTTTTACTCCCTCGGCTAAAAGGTTATAAACCTGTGATTTAGCCCTAATTTTTCCTTCTAAAGTTAGATTGACAATGCGCTCAATTAGTGCTTTATAAGTTTCGTTGAAGTTATCTCTATTTTCTGTCATAAGTGGTTGGGAATTATGAATTATGAATTATGAATTATGAACTGGGGTGATGGGGTGATGGGGGTGGGGAGAATAAATAAAAATAATCTCCTGACGACCGGCTACTGACTCCTGACTCGGTTGAATTATGAACTGGGGTGATGGGGGTGGGGAGAAT
>NZ_BDSM01000015.1:0-42943 GCF_003112475.1 Microcystis sp. 0824
AACAGCGCGCCCAGCACCCCGCCCAGCAACACACCCCACACCCTGGCCTGCCCCCTGGCCTGCCCCCCGCCCAACAGCGCGCCAAACAGCGCCCCTGACAGCGCGCCTGACACCACGCCCGACACCGCGCCTGACACCACGCCCAACATCGCACCCGACAGCACGTCCCCCCAATTAACAGAAAGTCCTAAATTTGCTGCTATGCTACAGATAATTAGAACGATGATTACAGTTAAGAGAAGATACTGAATCCTTAGACGCAATTGTACGGGATGGTCGCGGAGAAATTGTATTTTATTGCGCCATGTTTTCTGTTCTTTTAATTTATCGCCGCCGCCTCTCGTTTCCACATACCAGCGCACTGCTTGGGGAAAATAAAACACCCAGTACAACAGCAAAAGATAATCAAAGGGATTCCATAAAGATAAATCGCGTCTGAGTTTAGGGGCGAGATTAATGGTGGGGACGGTGCTTTCCTTCATAATTTCTATCTCTGGCTATTTACCCGGTGATGGTTTATTAAGTAGTTAGGTGTTAACTGTCAAACACCCCCCTTATCAAGGGGGGATTAAGGGGGGATCAAACCCCCCTTATCAAGGGGGGCAGGGGGGATCAAACCCCCTCAAGGTAGGGTTGATTCATGAATCAACCCTACTATGAATCAACCCTAGGGGGCAAGGGGATCAAAGACAAAATCTATCTTCTATTTAATCAGAACCACTTAATTATCGGAACTAAAAAAGGCTTATATATATTTAGGCACGGATTCCCATTATAATAAAAAGTATAGGTCAAATCGAGGGATTTTGTCAAGTCTTTTTTAGCATTAATCTATATAATTGTCGGGTTGCTTACCAGTCATTGTCCTGAAAAAAATTAGGTTCTTCTATTTGTTTTATCCAATGGAGGGGGTTATAAGGAATGAAACCCCGATAGAGACAGACATTGCTGCGATTTTTGTCAATTGTTTTCGCTCTAGAACAAACTAATCAATTAAGTCTCTTGCCATATAAAAATTTAGTCAATTTATGCCCCTATATCGAACCATACCAAGTAACGAAGAACCTTCTTTTTCCTCTTCTTGAATCGCCGATTTCGGGACAATGACGACGTTAACCGATTCTTCTACTTCGTTGAATAGTTCTAAAACATATCCTTCCTCACCCCCCTTCGGATGGGCAACTATATCAACAAGAATCGCCGAATCACCCTGCTTAAGATTGTATTCGGGAACGTCGCGGGCTAGGGTCACTTCTTCGTATAGTTGCGCCATGGTTTATTTTTCCTTTCGGGGTTTGAGGGTGATAAATTGAAATTGATGATCTAGGTTTCGTTTTAGCCAAATCGTGACAACGGATAGGGGAACTTGATTACTGCTGATTAATTCCCCCTCGACTCTATAGAAGGTTCCGTATTCGATTCACCGATCAAGTGTATTAATTGATATTGTTTCAAGGTTTTTTTGGGGTTGTAATTGCAGAAAGTTTTTTGAAATAGTCCGGACTAAAAAGGCTTATATATATTTCGGCACGGATTCCCATTATACTAGAAAGTATAAGTCAAATCGAGAGATTTTGTCAAGTTTTTTTTGCCATTAATCTATATAATTGTCGGGCTGCTCACCATTCATTGTCCTGAAAAAAATTATGCCCCGGTTTGTCAAACAGTCCTAAGTAGGTGGGTGGAATTAAATATAAGATGAACGTAGGTTGGGTTGAAGCATGAAACCCAACACCCGCATGGGTTACGCTACCGCTAACCCATCCTACAAATAATTGTGCCTCCCTACTTGTGTGCAGCGTTTAATCAAGTCAGTCCCGATGAAAAAATTTTCACCCCCACAGATGAAAGAGGTTTCTTTCCCTACACCCCACACCCTACACCCTACACCCTCTTTCAAGTCAGGACGGGAGACAAAAACGAGTTATTGGACAGAAAGAGGCGATGGGATGTTATTATTTAAAGCCGATTCCCCGGAAGCAGCCGAATCGATCATCGGGCAGCATCCCCTGGCGAATAGTAGTGGAATAGGCTATTAAAGGAGTGAACCCTGTGCAAATATTCACAACAATCCCCGGTTTACGCACTTTTTTGGCTGATTATCGCCATGATCACAGTATTGCCCTCGTGCCAACCATGGGCGCTCTCCATAAAGGTCATGCTAGTCTAATTCGACGCGCAGTGACGGAAGCGGAGGTGACTGTGGTTAGTATTTTTGTTAATCCTCTACAATTTAGCCCCACAGAGGATTTTTCTCGCTATCCCCGCAGCCTTGACAGCGATCGCCAATTGTGTGAATCCTTGGGAGTTGCTGCTATTTTTGCTCCCAGTGCGGAAACTTTAGGAATTGGTAATTCTGAGGAGATAACCGCAGTTGTTCCCCCGATTTCTCTGACTAGCGGGTTATGTGGTGCTTTTCGTCCGGGGCATTTTCAGGGAGTAGCCACAATTGTCACCAGGTTATTTAATATAATTGCACCGACGATCGCCTATTTTGGCGAAAAGGATGCCCAACAGTTAGCGATTATCCGACAATTAGTCAGGGATTTAAATTTAGCGATCGAGATTCGCGCTTGTGCTACAGTGCGAGAAACATCGGGATTAGCAGTTAGTTCTCGCAATCAGTATCTATCGGCCACAGAAAGGGAAAAAGCGACAATTATCGCCCAAAGTTTGCAATTAGCCCTCGAAAGTTTTCGTTTAGGGGAAAGACAAAGGGAAAAACTACTGGCTATTGTCCAAAAAAATCTCGACAGAGTGCCAGAATTTCGCTGTCAGTATCTGGATTTAGTCCATCCCCAGAGTTTACAACCGATCGAGCAGATCGAGACAGGGGGACTGTTAGCGATCGCAGGATCGATCGGTCAAACCCGTTTAATTGATAATATTATCTTGCGTCAACGTCGGGCAGTTATCGCTATTGATGGACCTGCTGGAGCAGGAAAATCGACGGTAACGCGCTTAGTAGCGGAAAAATTGGGGTTAACCTATCTCGATACCGGTGCGATGTATCGCGCGGTGACATGGTTGGTGGTGAATTCCGGTCTGGATTTGTCCGCAGAAGCGGCCATCGCCGAGTTATTATCTTTAGCGAAGATAGAAATAATCCCAGCCGATAGTCCCGAAAATGTGACTATAGTGAAGATTAACGGGCAAGATGTGACTTTAGAGATTCGCTCTCCCGCAATTACCTCGCAAGTGTCCAGAATTGCCGCTCAAAAAGCGGTGAGACAGCAGTTAGTCACCCTGCAAAGACAGATGGGAGTGTCGGGGGGAATAGTTGTCGAAGGTCGGGATATTGGTACTAATGTTTTCCCAGAAGCGGAATTAAAGATTTTTTTGACAGCAACACCCGAAGAAAGAGCGAGAAGGAGATTAAAAGACTTAGAAGCGCAGGGAAATGGGGGGATTAGTCTCGCAGAATTAACCCAAGAGATTGAAAAAAGGGATTATTTGGATAGTAATCGCTCCCTAGCACCCCTGCGAAAAGCCGCAGATGCGATCGAAGTTAATACCGATCATCTCACTATTACAGAAGTCACGGAAAAAATCATTGCTCTTTATCATCTTAACCAAGGGGATTTAGGGAGATAATTATGCAGTTAAATTACCTGACTTTATCATCTATCTGTTTAACGGTAATTTCCTTGATAATTCTTGGCAGTCCAGCTATATCTTTAGCCGATCATAGATCACCAATAACTTTATCTTCTAGGGATTTATCAAACCAGCAACAGGGAAAAAAAATTATTCTTAATGGTCGTTCTTTGCCCGTTTCTTGGCGACAGTGGACAGCAGAAAATAGTACCATAATCGCCATGGGTGACACGGGAGCAAGACAATTATTCGGCATGGATTTTCTTAGCACAAATGATCCGAAAAAGCAACCGATAAGCTGGTTTAATTTACAAACTTTATCGGCTAATTTAGTCGATTCCGATCGCTGGCTGGACGTTACGGATATTTTACTAACCATGGGGGCAACAACCACTATTAATGGCGATAGTTTAACTATTAACTTTGCTGCTCCCCAGATTCAAGATATTCAGCTAGAAAATTATGGAGCAGTACAAAGGATTATTATTCAACTCGATCGCCCGACCTTTTGGCAAGTCAGTCAGGCAAAAAATCAAGCAGTGATTACCCTAGAAGGAAATGCCCAGCAATCGCTCGTCTCTAGGTTTCAACCCCAAACTATCAGCAACAGTAATCAAAATAACGATGAAGATGATCTAGGTAACTCCAATAATAACTTAGCCACTCAGATCACTTCCTTAGAAAATAATGGGGTGATCAGTCGTTTAAAAATTAACCTTCCCACTGCCTACGGATTACAGATCAGCAGTGTGGCTAATCCTCCCCGAATTATCATTGATTCTCGTCCCGATGCTATGGATGAAAAGCGCATTGTTTGGCAGCCAGGGTTAATCTGGAATCAAAAATATATCCAGTTAGATCAAGATTGGTTTCCCGTGACTTGGTTAGAAATCGATCCCAGAAATCCTCAGATAACTATTAAACCAATTACCGCTAATTCCACCTCGATGCGCGGCACTAATCCCCTGATCACGATTAATAGCGAAAGTAACGCGGTAGCGATGATTAATGGCGGCTTTTTTAATCGTAATAATCAGTTACCTTTGGGGGCAATTCGTGTGGATGGCAAATGGTTATCTGGGCCAATTTTAAACCGAGGAGCGATCGCATGGGATAATCGTGGTAAAATCAGGATCGATCGCCTCAGTTTAGAGGAAACCCTGATTACTGCCACCGGACAACGTTTTCCCCTAACCCAGTTAAATAGTGCCTTCCTAACAGCCGGCTGCAGTCGTTATACTCGCGATTGGGGAAGTAATTATCATCCCCTCACCGAGCGCGAAACCGGGTTAGTCGTCCAAGGCGATCGCGTAACGGAGAAATTAAATAATCTTTCCCCACAGGATAGTATAGAAGTACCAGAAAATGGCTATTTAGTCATCTGCCGAAAGACAGATATTAATTTAAATATTGGTGAGACAGTCAACCTCGATAGCGTCACCCTACCGGGAGATTTTGCTGATTATCCCCAGATTTTAGGTGCAGGTCCCCTATTATTGCAGAATGGACGCATAGTTTTGGATGGAAATGCCGAAAAATTTAGTCCTGCATTCCAAAATCAACAAGCTTCCCGCAGTGCGATCGCAGTTAGTCAAGAAGGAAAAATTTTGCTAGTTGCTATCCATAATCGCGTCGGGGGAAAGGGGGCAACTTTAGGCGAATTAGCTCGAATTTTGCTGTTAATGGCGGCAACAGACGGTTTAAACCTAGATGGGGGTAGTTCCACTGGAATAACCTTAGGGGGTTATCTGCTCGATCGCTCTGCCGTTACCGCCGCAAAAGTCCATAATGGAATAGGGATATTTTTATCCCCGTCTCCTTGAAAAGTGTGAAAACAATGGATAATAGCGACTGGATTAAACAATTGCTGCTGATGGGTATTGGCACTACTTCCATGGTGGCAGAAAAGATCAAAGAAGTGAGCGACGAATTAGTCAAAGACGGTAAAATCAATTCTGATCAGGCTAAAAACTTTGTTGATGATCTGATGACACAGATGAAGTCTGAACAGGGGAGCTTCGAGAACAACTTAGAACGCTATATTCGCCAGATCTTGCGGGATTTAGGGGTTCCCCGACAATCGGAAATGGACGAACTGCGGGGAAGGATTGATAGATTAGAACGGCAGGTGAGAGACTTAGAGAATAAACTCTGGCGTTAGGGAACTATGAAATCAATGCGCGAAATCTTGCTCAGTTTTGCTATTATTGCGGTTTGTGGCCTATTTTTAATCGTTGCTTCCCTCTTTGGTGGAGGGGAAAAAACCAATGCGATCGCCGCAGAAATCGATCCACCCGCTATCACTCAAACTATTAATAAGGAAATCATCTCCATGGATTTAGATCAAGCAGTTACTACCGATTCGGGACTAAAATACATCGATATCGTGGAAGGAACTGGAGAAACTCCCCAAAAAGGTCAAAAAGTGACTGTTCACTACACGGGAACCCTAACAGACGGCAAAAAATTCGATAGTTCTAAGGATCGCAATCAACCTTTTACCTTTACCATTGGAGTGGGTCAAGTGATCAAAGGATGGGATGAGGGAGTCGCATCGATGAAAGTCGGTGGGCAGCGTACCTTAATTATCCCCCCAGAATTGGGTTATGGTGCGCGGGGTGCCGGTGGGGTGATTCCTCCCAACGCGACTTTACTTTTCGATGTGGAATTGTTGGGAGTTAAATAGCTTTTTCCTCTGATTTTTCACCTCTACCCGCATCGATCCTGAATGCGGGTTTTTTGACAGATTGCTGGGAGCTAAGGGCAAAATCAGGAAGATTTAGTAAATTCTAGACCGTTTTCGCTACCGTAACGTTCCATAAAACGCATAAAACGATCCCACTCTGCGGGAGAATTAAAAGTAACCGTAGCTTCGATCGCCATGGGTTTACCGTTGATAAATTTGCCTTTTACTTCCCTGGTGACGATTTCCCCTTCCTCATCGATGAGATACATCCCGGTGATTTCCTCGGTTTGTTGATCTCCGAGGATAGTCGGTTGCTCAAAATAAAATTTTGCCGATCCCTTCTCCCCCGTTTTCGTGCGACTTAAGCGGATATCGGGAACAACCGGTTCTTTTAACCCCCTGGAAAACTGAATTTCTGCCATTACTTTTCTTTATCCTTCTCATAAAATAGACATTTCTAGATCATCTCACACCAAGTCGCAAGTAAAAAGCAGATGGGACACCATAAACTTAAAGTATCCACGGTAAACTCGCGGGGGGGGTTGACTGATGAAAGATCACCTGTAAACCTCTCCCTTCCCACTGATAACCAATAACTGAGATGAGATGGTTTTATTAGAAGCAGCGGTTCATTCTTCCCTACGCGCTTTTTTACGCGAACAAGGACGCTTTTACTGGTCTCATCATCTCACTATGGGGCGACTGGTGGCTAGAGCCTTACGCTTAAAACGGTCCTCTCTCATACAAACTGGAACTACTCTCACCCGTTATTGTCTCAGTTATCTCACCCCGGCTCTTTTAGGTGATACACCTGTTCTGATTGTTGCCCCCGAGTCAGAATTAAATCTACTGTTAGAAGTGGAAATCCCCCATCTGCAAACATGGTTACAAACTCAGCGAGCTATCCTCAAAAGCGATCGCTTTCCCGCTAATTTTACCGGTTTACTCCTCACCACACCCCAACAATGGTTAGAGGATAAATTGGGCAATCTCGGTCATTTTCCCCAGAATATCGCCACTATAATTGATCGAGCCGAAGATTTAGAAACTTGTCTAGTAGATTATCTCACCGTCACCATTACTCCCGAACAATGGTCTGCTTTAGAGTCAGCATATCCCCAGCATAGAGAGTTTATAGACTTAATTAAAGCACAACTTAGCCAAAGTATTCTTGGTCATCCAATAAATCCCTATAATTGCTATCTTATCGATGCCAAGGAAAAAGAATATATAATTGCGCTCCTGCAACGCTTGCATCAAGATTTAGCCACTGACTCTGTTTGGCAACTTTTAGCGGCAAAAATCTCTGAGCTTAATTATCTCCTCTGGACATCAGTAGATCGAGAGCGAGAAGAATTTACCCTAAAAATCAGTCCTTTGGAGGTGGCTAGTTTTTTCAAACCGATTTGGCAGCAGCAACCCTTTGTTTTAATCGGCAGTTTTTTAGATAGCGAAAAATCCGCTAATTTATACCGTCAAAATCAGGGTATCGGAGAAATTTTAACTTTAAAGTTTGCAGCTGATCGCGAAAGTGAATATATTCATTTATATCTACCCGATCGCATCAGCGCCCCCAACACCCCCGAATTTCAACCGATGTTATTAAAGCAAGTGCGGGAATTAGTTAGTGCTAATCATACCAGTGAACAACCGATAGTAATCCTGATTGAAGATGTTCCCCTCAAGGCACAAATTGCCACCCAAATCGCAGCCGATTACGGTTCGCGAGTGCAAGTGGAAAAAACTGAGATTAATAGTAATACTATTCTCGTTTGTGGTTGGCAATTCTGGCAAAACCATCAAGAAAAATTTCTAACTCCCAGTTTATTAATTATCGCTACTTTACCCTTACCCTCCCCTGAAAATCCTCTTGTTGCTGGCAAAATTGCTTACTATAAACGACAACATCTCGACTGGTTTCGTGCCTATCTTTTACCCACAGCAGTGAGGGAAATTCAGAAATCTGTTCAGTCTCTGCGGGAGTGTCAAGGTTGTGTGGCTGTCCTCGATAATCGTGTCAATGCTCGCAGTTATGGCCGACAAATTCTCTCCGCTCTAGAACCCTATGCTAAAGTCAATTATCTCGATCAACAATTCTTTCAAGATAAAGATTAAATCAGTTATCAGTTATCATACTAAATCAGCAGAAAACGGGTTTCTCGGAGAAACCCGTTTTCTGTGCGTTACTCAACGGATTTACTGATAAAATCTCCCCCAGAGCCATATTTCCAACTATCTAGATAACGATGATAAAGATATTTTTGCTTGTCGGGTAACTTTTCTAAAACAGGTTTTAAGTTGGCTGCTAAGGGATATAAACCACTATACAAAGCTAAATTAAAATAATGTCCCGTCCAATCGATAAAAGGACTGATACCCACTTGCGGAATCATCGGTAAAACTAATTGAGGATTAACCAAAGGCAAAGTTTTTGAGAGGGAAGAAAACTGCACCACATCCTGTAAAAACGGTTTTAATACCTCATCTCCCAACTTATCCATTACCCGAAAAACTCCACTCATTAAGTCATTAATTTGATTGGGATTAGGGTTAGCAGACATCGGGACACTCATGGTTTTTTGAAATAGCCACGTTACCGATATATTCGGTTGATAGGGTTGTAAAATTGCTAAATCTTCTCGAGTTAAAGCATCGATTTGTAAAGCTTCCTCGATGGCGAAAGTTAGCCTTTTTAAATGCCTAACCATTGCCCCAAAACCACCAAAACTGACCGGAGATTGACTACCGCTACTATCTCCCACTGCCAGAATTCTTGCCCAAGGCATTTTTAAAGGACTTTGACGATAGGCAGGGAAAAAACCCGCTAGAAAACGCTGAAATTTTACCGCTTCTAAATCTACCTTTTGATACTCCGGCAGTAATCTTAAATACTCCTCCATCAAAAATTCTAAACTAAAGCGATCGGGATGGGTATCGAGATAGGTAAATAAATAAGTTGTGCGACCATCCCTAGCGGGAAATGCTTCCCAAAAGTATTGACATTGGTGCAAGATTGGGGTAAAAGAATAAATCAAATCACCAGTTTCATTACTGGGAAAACCCTGACCGCAACTACCCACCACTAAACAAACTCCATCGGGTTTTTCTCCTTTTCTTGCCTGTTTTGCAATTGGCGAAAAATGACCCATGGCATCGATTAATAAACGGGTTTTTAAAGTCATTTCTCCCGTTTTAACCATTACTCCATCGGGATGAATAATTGCCCCGCTAAACCCCGAATTTTCTAATAACTTTCCTCCCGCTTGCAAAAACTTATTTTTTAAAGTCTCTAGCAAATAAACTGGATCAACACCAATATTTAAAATATCTCTAACCCAAAGCTCATATCCTTGATAAAATCCCACCCTAGCAGGATTATATTCCGTCGATATTGCTTGATTTAATTCAGCTTCGGTCAATAAATCTAACTCTAAAAAACTGCTTAATTCTAAACGGGAAATATTCCACTCCTGCTCACGACCGCGCAGAATACCTCTTTCTAATAATGCCACACGCCAGCCCCTAGTTTGCAAAGCGGCCCCGATGAAAATTCCCAAAGTTCCCCCGGCAATAACTAGATCAAAATCCGTCTCTCCTAAAGATTCTTGACTTTGATTAATTACCGCAGGAATAACTGGATTTTCTAAACGCAAAGCTTGCCAAGCTCGATCGCTGGCTCGCAATTGTTGTAAACTCTGAGAAGATACTCGATCGAGTAAAGATGCAACTAAAGACATAATCTTATATCAGTTATCAGTTATCAGATGTGAGTTTTCAGTTTTCAGTTTTCAGTTTTCAGTTTTCAGTTTTCAGTTATCACCATATCCAGAGGAGAAAACTATTTAGATTGGAAAAACTTTTTCCCTTCTTCAAAGAGTTTATTAATATCCTTGAGAGAAACTCCGAAAATCGCTAAAACTCCCGTAAAGACTAATAAAAAACCGATAAAACTATTCCGATCATAGAGAAATAAACCCACCAAAACTATAAAATAGGGAGAGAGAATTTTACTAATATTCTCAACTACAGTAACCACCTCTGGAGTGGGAGGATCAACAAGATTAATATCGGTTTTATCCTGATCTGGTTCGAGATTTTGCTTAATTGAAAACATCACCTCCTGTAGGTCTTTTACCTCCGGTGGGTTCGGTTCCTTCCCTGGTTTGCCAAACATTGTTAAATCCCTCGCCAATTTATCTATACCCTCTATGGTAGCCAAAAAAAGGGCAAGCCGGAAAAGCGCGAGCAAGTTGGGAAATTCTCAGGGCAATTTTCCTTATAACCCCCTCGGCCTCGGCTGCTATAATCAGAGGAACAACTCCCAAGTTAGTTAACGGTACAAAAAAACTATGAATACCAGTCCAGACCGTGTGATTATCTTCGATACCACCCTTCGAGATGGGGAACAGTCCCCGGGTGCCGCTTTAAATGTGGATGAGAAGCTAACCATAGCGCGCGCACTGGCACGACTGGGAGTTGATGTCATTGAAGCAGGTTTTCCCCACGCTAGTCCGGGGGACTTTGATGCGGTGCAGAAAATTGCCGGCAGCGTCGGCGGCGAAGCTGATAGCCCGATTATTTGCGGATTAGCCCGGGCTACTCAAAAAGATATCAAATCAGCAGCCGATGCGCTCAGACCCGCCGCCAAGCCCAGAATTCACACCTTCCTAGCCACATCTGATATCCACCTCCAATACAAACTTAAGAAGACTCGTCAGGAAGTTCTTGGGATTGTGCCGGAAATGGTGGCCTATGCCAAATCCTTCGTTGATGATGTGGAATTTTCCCCCGAAGATGCCGGCCGCAGCGATCCGGAATTCCTCTATCAAGTCCTCGAAAGAGCGATCGCCGCAGGAGCCACCACCGTTAATATTCCCGATACCGTCGGTTATACCACCCCTAGCGAATTTGGGGCTTTAATCCGGGGAATTAAGGAAAATGTCCCCAATATCGACCAAGCGATTATCTCCGTCCATGGTCACGATGATCTAGGGTTAGCGGTGGCTAATTTCCTCGAAGCAGTTAAAAATGGCGCTCGACAGTTGGAATGTACCATTAACGGTATCGGTGAGCGTGCCGGTAACGCTTCCCTAGAAGAATTGGTGATGGCCCTTCATGTGCGGCGCTCCTATTTTAATCCTTTCCTCGGTCGTCCCCCAGAGTCCACAGAACCTTTAACCAAGATCAACACCAAGGAAATCTATCGCACTTCTCGCCTAGTTTCTAATCTTACCGGCATGATTGTGCAACCGAATAAGGCGATCGTCGGTGCTAACGCTTTCGCACACGAGTCGGGAATCCATCAGGACGGGGTGTTAAAACATAAACTCACCTATGAGATTATGGATGCAGAATCGATCGGTTTGACTAATAATCAGATCGTCCTCGGTAAACTCTCTGGCCGCAACGCTTTTCGCTCTCGGTTACAGGAATTGGGTTTTGAGCTTTCGGAAACGGAACTTAATAACGCTTTCATCCAGTTTAAAGAAATGGCCGATCGCAAAAAGGAAATCACCGATCGCGATCTGGAAGCTATTGTTAACGATGAAATCGATACGGTTCCCGATCACTTCCGCCTTGAGCTAGTACAAGTATCCTGTGGCGATAACGCTAGACCCACGGCCACGGTAACGATTCGCACTCCCGACGGTAGCGAGTTATCCGATGCGGCCATTGGTACAGGTCCCGTGGATGCTCTCTGCAAAGCGATCGATCGAGTGGTGAAGATTCCTAACGAATTAATCTCTTTCTCGGTGCGGGAAGTTACCGAGGGAATCGATGCTTTAGGAGAAGTGACTATCCGTCTCCGTTACGAAGGACGCACCTATTCTGCTCGCGCAGCCGATACCGATATTATTGTCGCCTCCGCTCGTGCCTACGTCAGCGCCTTAAACCGTCTCCACGTCGCACTGCAGCAGAAGGAAAAAACCCCCGAAATGCTACAAGTCTAGATAGGGTGTTAGGGTTTTAGGGTGTTAGGGTTTTAGTTGACCCCACTACCCCATCACCCCACTACCCCACTTCCCCCCGCAACGCGCACGCAGTGACCCCCCCACTTCATAATTCATAATTCATAATTCATAATTCCCACGTCGCTATTGGAGAAAATCTTAAATTTGTCTCGCAAATTTCTAAAATGTTGCTAAGTTAATATTATGAGCTTGCGCTCTAACAACCTTAGTACGCTTGTATTGATATTGGATTCGCGTAAAAGCAATGAGGGATGAAATTTATCCGTAAGAATCCGATCAAATTAAATACAATAGCTAAAGACTAAAGGAATTAGCCAAGGGCCAATAGGGATTATGTTCCCCTTGCCAGTGGGAACAGTTAACCCACCCCATAATTCCCTTGATACTTAGCTATCTGGTCAACACCGCAGACAAACCGGCGATCGGATTCCAGTCCTCCAGCCATTTACCCAATTCTTGCAGGAGCCAGATTATGAGTTGACCGAGCCAGAATAGCATTCCGTGTCGCTAAAATCGCATCGACACAAGAGAATTTAAGCAAAAATCTTCTCCCATTTGTTGTAATTAAAGCTACAATCGGGAAAGTCTTTCCCCGTCTCGGATTTGAGACACAAATTTGTTCAGTATCACCTAGATTGAGATTCGATCTTCTAGTTTTGCACAGAAGGAGCAAGAGGAAAACGGCATGATGCAGGCCCACGATGTACTAACCCTTACCGAGCCGCCATTGGATTTAGATTTGATTGACCTAGACGAAGACTTCGATGATGAGGATATCGAGTTAGAGCTAGAAGAAACCAGCGATAGCAACGATGGCAAAAAAACCCGCCGCCTTGCCAGCGCTCGTCGTCGCGACGCCGCTAGAAAAAAACCCTACACAGAAGATTCGATTCGGATTTATCTGCAAGAGATCGGCAGAATTCGGTTATTGAGAGCGGAGGAGGAGATCGAATTAGCGAGAAAAATCGCCGATCTACTGAAATTGGAACGCATTCGCGAAGATTTTTGCCTCTATAGCGATGCTGAATGGGGAAAACAGGTTTTCCTGTTCGAGCGTATCGAAAAAATTATCGTTGAAAAATCGGAAAAAGAGCCGAAATTGTCGGATATTAAGGCTTATTTAGGTAAGACGGAGCTAACGGCTCCCATAGTGGAAGAATGGCTGGCGAAATCAAAGGAATACTTATCGGCCTTTAAGCGTCGTTTGTACCATGGTCGTCGCGCTAAGGAAAAAATGGTACAATCGAACCTGCGTTTAGTGGTTTCGATCGCCAAGAAATACATGAATCGCGGTCTTTCCTTCCAAGATTTAATTCAAGAAGGTTCCCTCGGTTTGATCCGCGCCGCCGAAAAATTCGACCACGAAAAGGGTTATAAATTCTCCACCTATGCCACTTGGTGGATTCGTCAAGCCATCACCCGGGCGATCGCCGATCAATCCCGCACCATTCGTCTCCCCGTCCACCTCTACGAAACCATCTCCCGGATCAAAAAAACCACCAAGATTCTTTCTCAGGAAATGCGCCGCAAACCCACCGAGGAAGAAATCGCCACCAAGATGGAGATGACCATTGAAAAACTGCGTTTTATTGCCAAATCTGCTCAATTACCGATTTCCCTAGAGACTCCCATCGGTAAAGAAGAAGATTCCCGTTTAGGAGACTTTATCGAAGCGGATGGGGAAACCCCAGAAGATGAAGTTTCTAAAAATTTATTACGCGAGGATTTAGAAAATGTCCTCGATACCCTTAGTCCTCGCGAACGCGATGTGCTGCGGCTGCGCTACGGTTTAGATGATGGCCGGATGAAAACACTCGAAGAAATCGGCCAGATTTTCAACGTCACTCGCGAGCGCATTCGTCAAATAGAAGCCAAGGCCCTGCGGAAACTGCGTCACCCTAACCGTAATAGTATCCTCAAAGAGTACATTCGTTAACTTCCCGTCCTTAAAAAACTAGAAACTGAGTCTCCTTGAGGCTCAGTTTTATTGTTATCTACACTTTCCTTGATCGAATTTACAGCAGTTATCTTAATGATGAGGTACAAAGTTTTTCTTTTGGGGAGTCGCTCGTTGATACCAAATTAGGTTAGACTTCATCTTGATGAGAAACACTATAAATATCTCATTGATTAGAATCAAGAAATGTATGATAATGTCTGTAAATTTCTCGCCGAAAATTATAGTCGTGACTTCGCCCAATGGTTATTAGGAGAACCTCTCTCCTTCACCCAATTGAGTCCCTCGGAACTGTCTCTAGAACCGATTCGGGCTGATGCCCTGATTTTGTTAGAATCAGATCAGATGATTCTTCATCTCGAATTCCAGACCGATCCTGACCCAAAAATGTCCTTTCGGATGTTAGATTATCGCACTAGAGTCTATCGTCGCTTCCCCAAAAAAACCATGCGACAAGTGGTAATTTACCTGAAAGAAACCTCATCACCTTTGGTACAGGAAAACGCTTTTATCCTTCCCAATACCCGTCATGAATACGAAGTGCTTCGTCTTTGGGAAATTCCAGCCGAGAAAATGTTAGGATTATCAGGATTGTTACCCTTGGCCAATCTAGGAAAAACCCCTAATCGTCCCGAAATTCTACGACAAGTAGCCGCAAAAATTGATAATATCGGGGGTAGAACTGAAAAAAGCAATTTAGCCGCCGCTACAGCAATTCTGGCGGGGTTAGTATTAAGTAAGGAAATCATCGGAAGTTTATTAAGGGAAGAAATTATGCGCGAATCAGTTATTTATCAGGACATCCGGGAAAGTGGAAAAGCACAAGGAAGACGAGAAGAAGCGGTTTCTTTGATTCTACGGCTACTTAACCGTCGTTTAGGTGAAATATCCTCGACTTTAGGCCAACAAATCCAAGAACTATCTCTAGAACAATTAGAAACTTTAGGAGAAGCGCTGCTCGATTTTACCAGCTTGACAGATCTGACCACTTGGTTATTGGAGATAGAAAATTAAATACCCAGAAGATGTCTGCTCGTCCTGCGTTAAATTTTTAAATACTGGCTTTTTTGTATTGATTTAACCATGGCTACCAGCGATATCTCCAATTCTACTCACTCATCCCCAAAACCCCTGCCAAAACTAGGACTTTTCACCATGTTTCGCTTAGGACTCTTTCAGATGGGACTAGGTATTATGTCTCTGCTGACTTTGGGGGTTCTCAATCGGATTATGATCGATGAGTTAAAAGTTTTACCCTTTCTCGCCGCAGCTGCGATCGCTATGCACCAGTTTGTTAGTCCAGCACGCATCTGGTTTGGGCAAAGATCCGACGGTAAAACTATTTTAGGTCATCATCGCAGCGGTTATGTCTGGATTGGGGCGGCAGTTTTTACCGCTTTAGCTTTTATTGCTTTGCAGGTAGTTTGGCAATTGGGACTTAGTATTCAAACTTCGGGATGGAATACCATTTCCTACGCTTGGATTGCCCTCTTAGCCTTAATTTTCGCCCTCTACGGACTCGCTTTAAGCGCCAGTTCCACCCCTTTTGCTGCCCTCTTGGTGGATGTGTCCGATGAAGATAATCGATCGCAATTAGTTGCTATAGTTTGGTCAATGCTGATGGTGGGAATTGTCGTCGGGGCGATCGTTAGTTCTCGTTTGCTGGATACTCCCAATATCTGCGGTACAAATATTTTGACCTATGATCCGACTCAATCAGCCCCTATAGCCAATATTCCGCAGCTACAGGCGAATATTAACCCCGTGTTCGCGATTATGCCCGCTATCGTTTTCGGTCTCTGTATTTTAGCGACTTTTGGCGTAGAAAAAAAATATTCTCGTTTTAGTAGTCGGTCCACTCTTGTGCAAAGAGAGGATCAAATTACCTTCAAGGATGCGTTACAAGTTCTCACCGCTAGTCGGCAAACCGGTTTATTTTTCACCTTTCTGCTGATGATGACTTTGAGTTTATTTATGCAGGATGCAATTATGGAACCTTTTGGTGGCGAGGTTTTTGGGATGTGTATCGCCCAAACCACCCAATTAAACGCTTTTTGGGGAACCGGAACCCTTTTTGGTATCGCTGCCACGGGATTTATGCTCATTCCCCGCGTCGGTAAACAAAAAACCACTAAATATGGCTGTATTTTTGCAACAATTTGTTTTATTCTGTTGATTTTTGCTGGCTTTTCTGCTAATCAAAGTTTATTAAAATCAAGCTTGCTCTTTTTCGGTTTAGCTTCGGGAATGATTACCGCTGGCGCTACCAGTTTAATGTTAGATTTAACCGCCGCCGAAACCGCAGGAACTTTTATCGGCGCTTGGGGATTATCCCAAGCGATCGCACGGGGATTAGCCACGGTTTTAGGCGGTACGATTTTAAATATCGGTAAAGTTGTCTTTTCTAGCCCGGTTTTAGCCTATGGCTTAGTTTTCCTCGTGCAAGCACTGGGAATGATCCTAGCAGTTTGGTTATTAAGTCGCGTCGATGTCAAGGAATTTAAGGAAAATGCCCGAGTAGCGATCGCAACGGTAATGAAAGGAGAGATCGACTAGCAAAAGCAAGCAAAAGTGAGATAACAGGAGAATTAGCCCGATCGGGGGAAGTTGGTTAGCAGCTTTTTTCCTATCCTAAAAGTAGAGAGGAAAACGAAAGAGGAGGCGAAAAAGATGAAAAGGACTTTAATGATTGTTCTAGGTTCCCTAGCCTCCTTACTGCTGATTAACCCCGTCGGTGCGGAAAATCCCCAACAGGTACAAGAGTTATTGAATACGCGGGAATGTCCAGGCTGTGATCTCCGTGGTGCAGATTTAAGAGGGGCGCATCTAATCGGTGCCGATTTGAGAAAAGCGAATTTACAGGGAGCTAATCTGGAGGAAGCTAACTTAGAGGGCGCAGATTTGACCGATGCTAACCTAGAAGGCGCAAATTTAACCGCAGCTTTTCTGACTAATGCCAGTTTGAATCAAGCTGATCTCGATGGAGTCAATTTCACCAGTGCCGTGATTTATGATGCCGATGTGACGGGTGCATCGATGGAGAGAATTAACTTGACAAATGCTCAGATTTATGGTACTGGTATCGCTGTGGGTGGTGAAAATCCTTAGATGTTCTTGTCCTCAAAATATAGTTAATTTTGTAACAGATGCGAGTGTCGCGTCTGTTTTTTTATACACTTTTACTAAATAGTTTGAGTTATAAAATAACCGGCATGACTCAACTCACATCGCGCCCTAGTGTCTTAATTGTCGATGATTTGCCCAATAATGTGCGGCTATTGTCGATTATGCTCACCGAGAAGGGATATCAGGTACGCAAAGCGATTAATGGACAGATGGCCCTGAATACAGTGCGATCGCTAATTCCCGATCTGATTCTCCTTGATATTAATATGCCCGATCTCAATGGTTATCAAGTTTGTGAACAGTTAAAAGCTGATCAAAAAACCAGAGAAATTCCCGTGATTTTTATCAGCGCCCTTGATGATGTCTTAGATAAAGTCAAAGCTTTTCAAGTGGGAGGTGTTGATTATATTTCTAAACCTTTTCAAGGGGAAGAAGTGATGGCACGCATCGAAAATCAATTAACTATTTCTCGTCAAAAAAAACAACTACAAAACGAAATTAAAGAACGTCAAAAAACTGAGGAAACTTTAGAAATTTATCTTCATGCCGTCTCTCACGATCTCCGCAATCCCGTGATCGGGATGTTAATGATCTTAAATAATTTAATTAAAAATTCTCAGGGAGAAACTAAAGAAGTATCCCGGAAGATTTTAGAACAGATGGCCAACAGTTGCGATCGACAATTAACTTTAATTGATTCTCTTGTCGAAACCCGACAAAATGATCTTTGGGGAGTTTCCCTAGAACTAAAGCCTTTATCTCTCTACGAAATCGGTCAACAGATCGGCCAGGAATGGGAGTTAAGATTAAAGGAAAATCAAGCAACTTTAATTAATGATTTTTCTCCCGATTTACCCTTAGTTAATGCCGATGCTCACCATCTCTGGCGAGTTTTTGAGAATTTATTAGCCAATGCTCTTAAACACAATCCCCAAGGAATAATTATCACTTTATCCGCTAGACTAGAGGGCAATTATCTCCGGTGTACTATTGCCGATAATGGGGTGGGAATTAGCGAAAACCAGAGAAAAAAATTATTTGATCGCTATCAACGAGGCAACAATAACAATCAGATTAGTTTAGGACTAGGTTTATATCTATGTCGTCAAATTATCCATGCTCACGGAGGGGAAATTGGCATTATGAATAATGACGAAAAAGGTTCACAATTTTGGTTTACTTTGCCCTACTAAGCTGTTGACTAAGTAGGTAGATGTTAAAAACTTTCAGACACCCCCCTTATCAAGGGGGGATCCCCCCGCCTATCGGCACCCCCCTTATCAAGGGGGGCAGGGGGGATCTATCTTCAATTTAATTATAACCAGCTACTTATCTACATTACTCGTTAAGACTGTCTATGAGCAGGGCAGAGGCAGTTTGAGCATTTGTTTTTTCCTGTGACCCTGGAAAGAAAGGGCTAAGATCTATTTAGATCAACTATCTTCACTTGCCATGGCCGCTAATGCTGACTATTCTGCCCATTCTAGCCTTAACTTGCAACAACCTTGGCATACCTATCCGGTGGAAACCACCCTATCTATCCTCGGTAGTTCGGCTGTTAATGGCCTCAATAGGGAGCAAATCGCCCAAAGAATTAAATATTATGGCAAAAATGAACTACAAGAACGTCCAAGGCGCAGTAATTGGCAAATTCTCCTAGATCAGTTTACCAATATTATGCTCCTCCTCTTAATTGCCGTGGCCATAATTTCCGGAGGACTGGATTTACTGGAATTGCAGCGCGGTCATCTGGCTAAAATTGGTGTTCCCTTCAAAGATACGATCGCTATCTTAACAATTGTCATCCTCAATGGTATCCTCGGCTATCTGCAAGAAAGTCGCGCCGAAAAAGCTCTGGCCGCTTTAAAAAAACTTTCCTCTCCCCAAGTTAATGTTATTCGCGAGGGTCAACGCGGGGAAATAGACGCGGTTAATCTCGTCCCCGGGGACATCATGCTGATTGAAGCGGGAACCCAAATCAGCGCCGACGGCCAAATTATCGAAGCTTTTAACCTGCAAATTCGCGAATCGGCCTTGACAGGAGAGGCAAATAGTGTTAATAAATCCGCCTCCATTGACCCCTTAGACAGGGATACTCCCCTTGGCGATCGCTTAAATTTTGTCTTTACTGGAACAGAGGTACTGCAAGGCCGGGCCAAGGTCATCGTTACCAATACGGGGATGACAACGGAATTAGGCAAAATCGCTCAAATGTTAGCAACAGTCGGCAATGAACCCACTCCTCTCCAAAAAAGAATGACTCACTTGGGCAATGTCCTTGTTGCTGGTTCTCTCATTCTAGTGGCCCTGACTATTACCATCGGCCTGATCAATGCCGGTTGGTCGGCCCTACAGGAATTAGTCGAAGTTTCCCTTAGTATGGCAGTAGCCGTCGTTCCCGAAGGATTACCCGCAGTTATCACCCTAACTCTCGCCCTAGGTACCCAACGCATGGTCAAACGTCAGGCCTTGATTCGTAAACTGCCGGCAGTAGAAACCCTTGGTTCTGTTAATGTGATCTGTTCTGACAAAACTGGGACGCTAACGGAAAATAAAATGATTGTACGGGAGATAGAGACAGTTAATCGCAGTTTTTTAGTTACTGGGGAAGGATATAGCCCAAAAGGACAATTTTTAGACACCGAGCAACGGGCGATCGATCCCAAAACCGATCTAGAATTACATCATCTTTTAATTGCCAGTATCCTCTGCAACGATGCCAGTTTAGACCTCGATAACGGTCACGATAGCATTTTAGGCGATCCCACGGAAGGAGCCTTATTAGTTTTAGGGGCGAAAGCGGGCTTAAATTTATCCCTAACCAAGCAAGAGTTCCCTAGAATCGCTGAAATCCCCTTTTCTTCTCAAAGAAAGCGAATGTCGGTCATTTGTCAAGGAGTCAATCCCGTACTATTTACCAAAGGTTCCCCAGAATTAATTCTTGAACAGTGTCTCTCCTATCAATCGGGATTAGAAAGTCTTCCTTTTGGGGATAGGGAAAAAGAAAAAGTCTTAGTCGCTAACAATGCTATGGCTAACAGGGGTTTGCGAGTCTTAGGATTAGCCTATAAAACACTAATTTATCCGCCAGAATCAACTGAAATCAGCGAAGATGAGCTAATTTGGTTAGGAATGGTCGGTATGATCGATGCACCGCGACCAGAGGCACAAATCGCCGTGGCTAGGTGTCGAGAAGCGGGAATCCGTCCGATTATGATCACCGGTGATCATCAATTAACCGCTCTAGCGGTGGCTAAAAGTCTTGGTATTGTCCAAGCAGGAGCTTTAGTCATCTCAGGGCGAGAATTAGATAAATTATCACCAATTCAGCTAGAAAACCTCATTGACAAAACTAACATCTATGCCCGTGTCTCCCCCGAACATAAATTAACTATTGTCCGCGCCTTGCAAAAAAAGGGTAAATTTGTTGCTATGACCGGAGATGGGGTGAATGATGCTCCGGCCCTGAAACAAGCAGATATCGGCATTGCCATGGGAATCGCCGGCACCGATGTCACCAAAGAGGCTAGTGATATGATTCTCCTTGATGATAATTTTGCCACCATCGTCGCTGCCACGGAAGAAGGGCGAGTGGTTTATAACAATATTCGCAGTTTTATTAAATATATTCTCGGCAGTAATATCGGGGAAGTGATTACTATCGCTGCTTCGCCTCTTTTGGGTTTAGTTACTCCCCTAACTCCCCTACAAATTCTCTGGATGAATTTAGTTACTGATGGTTTACCTGCTTTAGCTTTGGCAGTGGAACCGGCTTCTCCTAATATTATGCGTCGCCCTCCTTTTAGTCCCCAAGAAAGTATTTTTGCTCGCGGTTTGGGCAGTTATATCGTGAGAATTGGGATTATTTTTTCGATTATTAATATCACTCAAATGTTGATCGCTGTGCGCTTGGATCCGCTTTTTGGTAATACCGGTTCATGGAAAACTATGGTTTTTACTACTCTCTGTTTAGCTCAGATGGGTCATGCCATTTCTGTGCGATCGAGCGATCATCTTACCATAGAAATGAATCCTTTGACTAATCCCTATCTCTGGGTAGCAGTAACCCTGACGACAATTTTTCAACTGATGTTAATCTATGTTCCTGCCCTGCGGGATTTTTTCGGCACTCAATTTTTAACTAAAGAAGAATTATTAATCTGTTTGGGATTTAGTACCTTGTTATTCGTTTGGGTGGAGTTAGAAAAATTATTTACCCGTTGGTATCATCGGCGATAATCAGGGAGCTTTTTTCATTGTTCAGTAAACAGTGAATTGAAAACTCAAATCTGATAACTGATAAACCCCATCCACAGGGAAAACCGTAGTTTGGCTTTTTCAGCTACGATTCTTATATAGCAATACTTTTAAGGTTTAGTGCCTTGGCCGTGAAATTCCAGTTCTCTAGCTGATTGCGGTTTGGCTTACTATTAAAAACTGATTTGATCTAAAATTGAGTTAGCAATATTTTATTGGGAGCATCAAACAATGGAACCAATTTCTCTGATTGTCACCGCCTTGACTGCCGGTGCGGTTGCTGCGGCTAAGGATACGGCGGAAAAAGGCGTTAAAGATACATATCAAGGTTTGAAAACCTTGATTAAGCGTAAGTTTACTAATGATGCTTTAGCACAAGCCATGGTAGAGGCAAAACCAGAGGATATCAAGAAAGCTGAAGGTTTGTTAAAAGATAAAATTGTCGAAGCCGGGGTTGATAAAGATAATGAAATCACTAAATTAGCCCAAGATTTACTAGACAAGCTCCAAGAACAACCCGGTGGACAACAAATTATCACCCAAAATATCAGTAATGTTAAATATGCTGCTACCTCTGGCACGGGTAATGCTAGTATTAGCGGCATCACCGAGCATGGCACATCTAAGGATGACTGAGACTGTATTTTAATTAATCAGGATGGTTGATATGTCAGAACCAAGCGAAATTCAACAAAATATTACAGAAGCTCAATATGCTGCTACCTCTGGGACTGGCAATGCAACCATCACGATTACCAATTACTATTATCGAGAAGAAGCAAGAATAGCCCCTGCTGATTCTGCCGATGTTGCCGATGATAAACTGCCCTGTCCCTATCGTGGCTTGTTTCATTTTGGGCCAGGAGATGCAGAATACTTTTTTGGGCGCAAAAGCTTTATTAAAACCCTATTTCAGGCAACCCAAACCCGTAATTTTATCCCCCTATTAGGTGCGTCGGGAAGTGGTAAATCCTCGGTGGTTTTTGCGGGATTAGTCCCTAAATTGCAACAAGAAGGTCACTGGCAGTTTACCCATTTTCGTCCCGGTTCTGACCCTTTTCATGCCCTAGCTTTGGCATTAGTTCCCCTTTATACAACTAATTTAAATGAGACAGACTGCCTCGCCCAAGCGCGTCAGTTAGCCAATTATTTGCGTGATGGCGACATTCCTTTAGCTGATGTTTTTGCCCAAATCCAACACAATTATCCCAGTGAACGGGTACTGCTAATTGCCGACCAATTTGAGGAACTTTATACCCTCTGTCCTGATGAAACAATCCGCCGTAATTTTCTCGATAAATTAACTACATTCCCCTTTGAAAGGGGAGGAATGGTGTTGGTATTAACTATGCGGGCCGATTTCTTGGGGAATGCTCTTTCCTATCGTACCTTTGCCGATGTCTTACAAAATACTGACTTGAAATTGGGGCCGATGAACCGAGAAGAACTCACAGAAGTTATTGAAAAACCGGCGCAAAAATTGGGGGTGACATTTGAAGCGGGACTGGTGGAGCGCATCCTCGATGATGTGGAGAGTGAGCCGGGGAATTTGCCATTACTAGAGTTTGCCTTAACGGAATTGTGGCAGCGGCGACAGGGCCAACAGTTAACCCATCTGGCATATACAGAAATTGGCCAAGTGCAGGGTGCTTTGGCCCGCCATGCCAATGAAGAATATGACAAGCTGAGTGAGGCGCAACGGGAACAGGTGCGGCGCATTTTCATCCAATTGGTGCGCCCAGGAGAAGGCACAGAAGATACGCGGCGGCTGGCGACAAAAGCGGAATTAGGGGCGGTAAATTGGGCGCTGGTGAAACAACTGGCGGATGCGCGTTTAGTTGTCACCAGTCGCAGTGAAGAGGCACAGGTGGAGACGGTGGAAGTGGTGCATGAAGCACTGATTCGCAATTGGGGGGAATTGCGGGGCTGGATGGACACAGACAGGGTTTTTCGCGCTTGGCAAGAGCGTTTGCGGGGAGCGATGGGGCAATGGCAAAAGACGCAAGGGGATGAAGGCTCATTGTTGCGCGGGGCGGCGTTGGCGGAGGCGGAAGAACAATTGAAGAAACGCCCAGAAGATATCAGCCAAAGTGAACAGGATTTTATCAGGCAGAGTCTCCAAGAGCGAGAACGGATAAAACAAGCCGAAGCAGCCCGCAGGCGGCGCGAAATTAGAACTGCTTGGGGGATTGCGGCGGGTTCGTTGGTAGCGGTGGTGATTAGTACGGGATTGGGTTTGATGGCTTGGCAAAAAACACAACAAGCGGAACTCAATCTGGCAAATGCTCGCGGGTTTTCTTCCTTGTCTTTGTTTGATAAAGGAAAAGAATTGGAGGCTTTTGTTGAAGCGATTAAAGCAGGAAAAACCCTACAAAAGCAGCAGGCATCCGACACGAAGGTGATGAATGCCTTACAGGAACTTCTCAACCGCAAAAGTGAACGCAATCGCTTAGAAGGGCATGGTAGATATGTCCATAGCGTTAATTTTAGTCCTAACGGCAAGACTTTGGTGAGCGGTAGTGATGACAAAACTATCAAACTCTGGAATGTAGAAACAGGCCAAAAACTCCACACCTTCGAGGGGCATGGTGGCCCTGTCTATAGCGTTAATTTTAGTCCTGACGAGGGCAAGACTTTGGTGAGCGGTAGTGATGACAAAACTATCAAAATCTGGAATGTAGAAACAGGCCAAGAAATCCGTACCCTCAAGGGGCATGGTGGCACTGTCTATAGCGTTAATTTTAGTCACGACGGCAAGACTTTGGTAAGCGGTAGTGATGACGGGACTATCAAGCTCTGGAATGTAAAAACAGGCCAAGAAATCCGCACCCTCAAGGAGCATAATGGCCCTGTCTATAGCGTTAATTTTAGTCACGACGGTAAGACTTTGGTGAGCGGTAGTGGTGACAAGACTATCAAACTCTGGAATGTAGAAAAACGCCGAGAAATCCACACCCTCAAGGGGCATAATGGCCCTGTCTATAGCGTTAATTTTAGTCCTGACGGCAATACTTTGGTGAGCGGTAGTGGTGACAAGACTATCAAACTCTGGAATGTAGAAAAACGCCGAGAAATCCACACCCTCAAGGGGCATAATAGCCGTGTCAGAAGCGTTAATTTTAGTCCCAACGGCAAGACTTTTGTGAGCGGTAGTTGGGACAACACTATCAAACTCTGGAATGAGTCAACAGGCCAAGAAATCCTCACCCTCAAGGGGCATGAAGGCCCTGTCTGGAGCGTTAATTTTAGTCCTGACGAGGGCAAGACTTTGGTGAGCGGTAGTGATGACGGGACTATCAAACTCTGGAATGTAGAAATAGTCCAAACCCTCAAGGGGCATGATGACCTTGTCAATAGCGTTGAGTTTAGTCCTGACGAGGGCAAGACTTTGGTGAGCGGTAGTGATGACGGGACTATCAAGCTCTGGGATGTAAAAACAGGCGAAGAAATCCGCACCCTCAAGGGGCATGATTACCCTGTCAGAAGCGTTAATTTTAGTCCCGACGGCAAGACTTTGGTGAGCGGTAGTGATGACAAAACTATCATACTCTGGGATGTAAAAACAGGCCAAAAACTCCACACCTTCGAGGGGCATAATGGCCTTGTCAGAAGCGTTAATTTTAGTCCCAACGGCGAGACTTTGGTGAGCGGTAGTTGGGACGGGACTATCAAACTCTGGAATGTAAAAACAGGCCAAAAAATCCACACCTTCCAGGGGCATAATGACCGTGTAAGAAGCGTTAATTTTAGTCCCAACGGCAAGACTTTGGTGAGCGGTAGTAATGACAATACTATCATACTCTGGGATGTAGAAAAACGCCAAAAACTCCACACCTTCAAGGGGCATAATGACCCTGTCAGAAGCGTTAATTTTAGTCCCGACGGCAATACTTTGGTGAGCGGTAGTTATGACAAAACTATCAAACTCTGGGATGTAAAAACAGGCCAAGAAATCCACACCTTCGAGGGGCATGATGGACCTGTCAGAAGCGTTAATTTTAGTCCCGACGGCAATACTTTGGTGAGCGGTAGTGATGACAAAACTATCAAACTCTGGGATGTAAAAACAGGCCAAGAAATCCGCACCCTCCATGGGCATAATAGCCGTGTCAGAAGCGTTAATTTTAGTCCCGACGGCAATACTTTGGTGAGCGGTAGTTGGGACAACACTATCAAACTCTGGAAGGTAGAAACAGACTCGAATTTATTGAATTTAGATGCTTTAATGGGGCGTAGTTGCGATTGGGTGCGGGTTTATTTGCACAATCCTAATTCTGATGTCAGGGAGGAAGATAGGCATTTGTGTGATGGGATTGGTACAAAGAATTATCGGACTAAGGAGATTTTGCCATGACTTCCACGAAAGAATAGAGCTAACCAGCTACGGTAAAATTAGGGTTTCGGCTTATCCTCAACTCAGCTTAACTAGGAATAGGCCGATTTATCTTGCTAAGGTTATATTTTGAGCCACTTTTGTCAATTTAGCCACAAACATAAACATAAATCGTAGGTGCGTTAGCCAAAGCGTAACGCAGCAATTTAATAATTAAGTTGCTGCGTGGGTTGCGGATTATTAATTTGTTTTTTTGTCAGAGATTATCGATGCAAACACCCACCCTAAAAGATCGGTTTACACAAAAAAACAAGTTTATGTTATTATTAAAATAAATCTCAGTCAATAAAAAATATTTATTATGAATATCAAAGTGGTTGTCTGGCAAGAAGATGATGTTTGGTGTGCAACTGTACCAGCTTTGTCTGGTTGTCATACTTGGGCAGAAAATTATGATGATTTGATGGTCATGGTTAAAGAGGCAATAGAAGGCTGGTTAGAAGTTTCTCATGAAAAAAAATTACTTGATCGAAAAGAGAATCAGCAATTAGTGGAGATTTCTGTATGAAGTCAATCTCAGGTAAAAAATTATGTAAAGTCGTTGAAAGATTTGGCTGGAAATTGGCAAGAATTAAAGGAAGTCATTATATCTATACGAAAGAAAATGTTTCTGCAATTATTGTTATACCAACCCATGGAAATCGAGATTTACCGATAGGAACATTAAAAGGTATTCTCAAAGATTCAGGATTAACTGAAGATGATATTTGACAACGTAACGCACCAATTTGATGATAAATTTGGGCGTTACGGCGGATTATTAATTTGTTTTTTTGTCAGAGATTATCGCCGCAAACACTCACCCTACAAGATTGGAGATCGCACTTCCATCAATTGCCGATCTCTTTCTTCTCTCAACCGCTTGGATAACCGAGAAATAACCCGTTTAAAGTCATATCCCCCCGTAAAAAAAATTAGCCCGACTTTTTTAACAATTGTCGGCAAAATTTTGCTTGCTTTTTTCACGGCTTTTTGCCATAATATTTTTATAAGACTTTATATATAATGGAGTGTTAGAGTTCACTAAAAAACGCACAGATTCCCATTATAAGAAAAGTATAACCGAAGCCGCCGCCCAAGTCAAGGGATTACTCCTCTTTTTTTTGAGAAGTTTTCAAAGAAAAAAAATCAAAGAGGCAGCCGGAGATATTCTGTTTTTCTTCACTATTTGGGCGAAAAAACCCTTTTAGGATGCCTATAATAGGAGATAGAAAGGGTTAAAAACTAAAAAAAAATGGCGGAGAGAGTCCAGAAAATCCTTGCCCAGTGGGGAATTGCCTCCCGAAGAAGGGCGGAGGAGATAATCGTAGCCGGCCGGGTGAGACGCAATGGCAAAATCGTGCAGTTAGGAGAAAAAGCCGACCCGGAAAAAGATCACCTAGAGATAGACGGAAAAAAAATTGAACCGGCCAATCGTCCCCAAAGATTGTATATACTGATCAACAAACCCATTGGCGTGGTTTCTACCTGTAAGGATCCACAAAACCGGCCGACGGTAATTGACCTTTTGCCCGACTCCCTCGCTGGCGGGACTGGGTTACATCCCGTAGGCAGGTTGGACATTAACACCAGTGGGGCTTTACTCCTCACCAACGACGGTCAACTCACCCTCACCCTCACCCATCCCCGTTATCATTTGCCCAAAACCTATCGGGTTTGGCTAGATGGTGCGATTGATAGACTTGCTCTCCAGCGCTGGCGAGAAGGTATCCTCTTAGAGGGAAAAAAAACCTTACCCGCACAGGTTGAGATTCTCAAGCAAACCGACCAAAAAACCCTATTAGAAGTTATTTTAGTGGAGGGAAGAAATCGGCAGATTCGCTGTGTAGCTGAAGAATTAGGTTATCACGTCCTGAAACTTCATCGCAGTGCCATCGGTCCTATTCAACTAAACTCTGGTAATAATTCCCCCTTACCCTTGGGTCATTACCGTTTTTTAACCCTTGATGAACTGAAATATTTAAAAAACCCGATTAACTAAGCTGAAAGTCAGCCCCTAATAGCGATATGTTTCGCCTTCTCCAATCACAACTCGACCCCCAGCATAAACAGCGCACCAAATTACTGGAAATCGGCGTTTATTTGCAAAAAAATCGCCTAGAACAGTCCCTTTCTCTCGAGGAAATTACCCAGAAAACCTTGATCCCGCGCCATCGCCTAGAAGCCTTGGAAGCGGGGGATTTGGAGTCATTGCCCGAACCGATTTATATTCGTTGGTTAATCAAACAATTTGCCGATAGTCTGTCCCTGGATGGTGAGACGGTTAGCCGGCGTTTTCCCACCAAGGTAAATAACTTTTTTAGGGGAATAAAACCGTCTTTATCGCTGCCGAGTCTTCAAATTCGCCCGATTCATCTCTATTTTCTCTATTTAATCTTAGTTATTGGTTCCGTACAAACCCTCTCCCACGTCCTGCAAAAATCGGTACTGCAATCGAATCGCTTACCGCCGCCTTCCTTGCCACAACAGCAAATTGTCCAACCGAAAAGCAACCCCCTTCAACCGGTAGCCAACAAAACCAGTAATAATCAGCAGCTGGTGGTGGAGGTAAAACTGGAAGATGACTGCTGGCTGCGGGTGGTGGTGGATGGCAAGACAGAATTTGAGGGTGTACTGCCCCAGGGAAGCCATCGCACTTGGCAAGCAAACCGAGAATTAACCGTGAGAGCGGGTAATGCCGGCGGGGTTTACGTTGCTGTTAATAATGCCAATTCTAAACAACTGGGGCAACCGGGCAAAGTCGGGGAAGTCACCTACCGGGCAAATTGAGCTAATTTATGCAAAAGGTCTTTTCACCCCTCGATCGCCTTCAGGGAGGGTTAATAGGGGCATATATCGGGGAATCCTTGCATAATCAACCCCTAATACCAGCCTTTAACTATGAGGCTACACCGAGGACGACCCTGCTTTTGCAAGCTCTGCAATCTCAGGAGGATTTTTCCCTTGCGATCGCAGCTAGGCGGCAGTCGGAATCGGCGTTATTATTTGTGCTGTTGCCGGAGATTTTAACCTGGCCTGACCATGGGAAACGTTGGCAAGCTAGATTAAATTTTTGGCTGAAAAAGGGCTTAATTTCCGAGTTAACCCGACAAGAAGCGATAATTTGGGGAGAGGCGGTAGGTCTGTTATTACAGGGAAAAAGGCCTTTAAATCAGTTAATGGGGCAATTACTAACTATTAACCCCAAGAATAAGCTATTAGAGCAGATTCAGTCAGCTTTAGGGCAAAATCGTCCCCTAGAGTCCACTTTATCGACTTGGGTGCAAGATAGCTCACCTTTAGGAATTGCGATTGCAGCTTCTCTCTATACCTTTCTGCAAACGAGCGAGGATTTCGCCGTGAGCGTGCGTCGCGCTAATTCTAGTCCCTATCAACGGCAATTAACCAGCACTTTAGCGGGAATTTGGGCGGGATTATACAACGGTATCGAGGGGATTCCCCTAGCTTGGCGGCAAAATTTGCCTAAAGAGCCAATTAAACAGCAATTAATTGATAAAGCTGAGGAAATCTATCGAATTGCTCTGGGTATATCTCCTCATCTTGTCCTATCTCCTCACACTGCCGTCGCTTACGGGGGAACAATCCAACCCCGTCCTAGCTTAAAATTGGTCTCTCAAGATAAGTAGTCGTGCAAAATTAACTTCTTGGTTAGGATAGGCAAGAGGCTCTCCCCGGTTTGGTGGGTAAAATGTATTCTAAGATACAGTCTTGCGGGTGAGGGAGTGGAAAGAACCACAGAGACACAAAGGACACAGAGAGCGATCACTACTATATAAGTTAAACTTATCACACAAAGTCGAGAAGAGCTGGCAAGAGGCAATTTAAATACTTAACACGTTGCAACAGCCTACTTAGTTTGAAAGATATTTTGTACCATTTTTTTATCCAAACCTGCGGCAATTTTATCTAATTCTGCTATTTCCCCACTGTCTAAACTCCATCCTAAAGCCCCTAAATTATCCTCAGCTTGTCGAACATTTTTAGCTCCGGGGATGGGAATTGTTCCCTTACAGATACACCAATTTAAGGCAACTTGGCTAATGGTTTTATTTTTAGCTTGGGCGATAACTTCTAGGCAACTAATCAGAGGAGAAATAGCGGGAATTAATTGACCAAAAAGGAAGCGACGTAATCCTGGGGGTAAGTTTTTATTATCTCGATATTTCCCCGTTAATAACCCCAAAGCTAAGGGACTATAGGCAATAATTTGAATACCCAATTGATCACATAGTTCCTTTAATCCTAAGTCAGTGAGAGGATAGGTAGAAAGGAGAGAATACTGTACCTGTAAACTGGTAATAGGAATGCCGCGACTGGCAAACTTTTGATAGGCAGACTTCAATCGTTTCGGTCCAAAATTAGATAAACCAACCCCTTTAACTAACCCCTTTTCCAGACAATCCCCCAATCCGTCTAATAATCCTCCCTCCTGCCATGGCGCATAATTGCCCGTTGACCAGTGCATTTGCACTAAATCCACCGGGCGGCCTAGTCTGGTTGCCGAAGCTTGACAAGCTTTCACCATGGCATGACGGGTTAAACGCCAAGGATAAGGGGCGAGTTTGGTAGCAATACGGATATGATCAGCGTTATAACCGCTATATTCCCCCGTAAAGCGTCCTAATAGCTTCTCACTCTGTCCGTTGAGTTTGCCTGTGCCGTAGGAGTCTCCCGTATCAAATAGGGTGACACCCCGCTCGACGCAGAGATTAAAAACCGCTTGTAACTGGCTATCCATACTCTCATCGTAACCCCAGAGAAGACGATTTCCCCAGGCCCAAGTACCGCAGCCCATGGGGGGAAGGGATAGAGTTTGATGTGTGACTGTCAAGGGATTCATGGGTTAGTTTCTCTGGGTTTTTTCTCAAGCTTTCAGAGAGATATTTTACTACTAAATCGACTTGGGTTTTTGTTTAACAAATAATCCCCGCAACCAATAGTAAAAACTATCGATATAAGTAAAGATTACTGGCACAACCACCAAAGTTAATAGGGTGGAAGTGGTAAAACCACCAATAACAGCAATCGCCATCGGTGCGCGAATTTCCCCATCTGCACCCAAAGCTAAAGCAATCGGTAACATCCCGGCAATTGTAGAAACGGAGGTCATAATAATTGGTCGTAAACGAGAGACTCCCGAATCAATCATCGCCTTAAATTGCGGTTTCCCTGACTCAATACCACTCAGGGCAAAATCTACTAACAGAATCGCATTTTTAGTGACTAACCCCATCAGTAAAACTATGCCAATTAAAGCGTATAAACCTAACTCTTTTTGGGTAATTAAAAGAGCGATTAAAGTACCACCAATCGATAAAGGAAGGGAAGTTAGAATCGCTAGGGGATAGAGAAAATTGTTATACAACAATACCAGAATCCCATAGATAGAAATAATTGCTAAACTTAACGCCCCCAAAAAACGAGCAAAGATATCGCGCATAATACGAGCATCACCAAAGGGTTCTTCTGTCACCTCTGGGGGTAAGTTTTTCATGATTGGTAAAGCGCGAATTTGTGTCACCGCACTTCCCAAAGAAACTCCCTCTAAATTAGCTCCAATATTAACCTGACGTTGACGGTTAAAGCGTTGAATTTCCGCAGGTCCACTACCTAAGCTAATTGTCGCCACCGAGTTAAGCGGAACTAACGTCCCATTACTGCTAGGAACGCGCAAATTTTGCAGAGTTTCTATCTCGCTGCGTCCATCATTGGCAATTTTTACCCGGATGGGAATTTGTCGGTCAGCAAGGTTAAATTTAGCTAAATTAAACTCATTATCGCCGATTAAAGCTAAAGATGCAGTACGGGCGATCGCTCTGACCGAGACTCCCTGATCAGCAGCCCGGACTGGATCTGGTTGAATAATAATCTCCGGTTTAACTAAACTTACCCCGGAACTTACCTCGACAAAACCGGGTAAAGCCCGCATTTCTCGCTCTAATTTTTGGGCAGTTTGGGTTAAAATATCGCCATTTTCACTTTTTAAAATAATAGCGACATCCTTAGTGCTTCCTGCTCCCCCCTGCGCCCGAAAAGTCACTCTTGCTCCCGGTATCTTCTGGAAATCCCGGCGGGTTTGTTCCTCAAATTGCCGTTGAGTTAGCGAGCGCTGTTCCTTAGGAACTAAATTAACATATATTAACCCCGTATTTACCCGTCCCGAATCTCCCGGAATAGCCAAAACATTAGCGACGGCGGGATTTTTTTGCAGTAAACTATTCACCTGATTAGCCACGGCAACAGTATCATTCAAAGTCGCACCGGGAGGCAATTCTAGGCTGATTGTACTTAATCCAGTATCCCCGGAACTAAATAACCCTTTTGGAATCAAGGGAACTAACTGTAAACTACCGATAAAAAAGGCCAAAGCCGCCAATAAAGTCAGGATTCGATGACGTAAAGCCCAAGTTAACAAACTTTTGTAGGGACGAAAACGGGGGCGCGAGGAGGGATTACTATCACCGGTTTTCAGCTTTTTCGGCTGTAAAATATAGGCACTTAACATCGGGGTGACGGTGACAGCGATCAAACTGGAGAATAGGGTAGAAACCGCCACCGTAACGCCGAAAGGTTGAAAGAATTGCCCCGGCACACCGCCCATAAAAGCAACCGGCAGGAATACCGCCATAATTGCCGCTGCACTGGCTAAAACGGCTAATCCAATCTCTTTTGAGGCATCAAAGGCCGCTTGCAGGGGTTTTTTACCCATAGCTAAATGTTGATCGATGTCCTCCACCATACACACCGCATCATCCACCAGATTACCCAAAGCTAAAGCTAACGCCAGTAGAGTCATGCCGTTAAGGGTATAATTCAGGGACTGCATCACCCAAAAAGTCGGGAAAATGGACAAAGGCAGGGCTAAACCCGTGATAATCGTGGCGCGCCAATTGCCTAAAAATAGACCTACCGTGATCACCGTCATCATACAACCAATCAGGAGATCGCTAAGAAGGCTTTCGTAACTAGCACGAATTGAGTCAGCACGGGTAAAAATTAATTGAAATTTAATATCTTCGGGGAGTTTTTTCTTTAAATTCTCGATTTCTTGGCGCACTGCTGTTTCTACCGTCACCAAGGTGCTGCCAGTCCCCCGTAGAATCGAAAAACCCACCACTGGCTGCCCATCTAAGAGGGCCATTTGTCGAGGATCACTGGAACTATCGCTAACTGTCCCTAAATTGCTTAAGGGGACGCTATCACCGTTAGGTAAAGAGATTTGATAATTTCTTAAATCTTCGATCGTTTCAGCGCTGCCGAGGGTGCGGACAGTTTGTTCACTGCCGGCGATTTCCGATCGCCCTCCGGGTAAATTAATATTAAAACTGCGAATTTGGTCATTAACTGCCGTGGCCGTGATACCGTAGGCGATCAGACGACCGGGATCTAAATCTACACGCACTTCTCGATCGACTCCCCCAACGCGATCGACTCGTGCTACCCCCGGCACTCCCGTTAAAGCGCGGCCAATTTGACGATCAACTAGATCACTTAATTCGGCGATCGATCTTTTCGGGGAGGAGATGGTATAGTTCATCACCGCACCCCCGGCAAATTCTAAACGTTGGACAATGGGATCATTAGTATCTTGGGGTAAATCCTGCCGAATTTGCGCTATGGCATTACGTACATCATTTGTAGCGCGATCGCTGTTAGTGCCGAGGATAAAGTTAACGGTGGTGGTGCTGCTGCCTTCGTTAACGGTAGAAGTAATTTGATCGATATTACCCAAAGCAGCCACCGCATCCTCGACTTTTTTGGTGACTTGGGTTTCCAATTCCTCTGGACCTGCACCGGGTTGATTAACGGTGATAATCACGGCCGGAATGTCAATATTAGGAGAGCGATCGATCCCTAATCCTAGAAAGGCAATGTATCCCATTAGGGCCATAACCAGGGAGATCAGGATCGTCGGAATGGGATTTTTGATAGACCAATTAGAAATATTAAAAGCCATAATTTCAGTTATCACTGATTGCTGTAATTTTGTCGCCATCACCGAGATAGGCTGCCCCTTTGACCACAATGCGATCGCCGGCTTGTAAACCGGTGAGAATTTCCACGCGGTTATTGGGCATAATTTGACCTAATTGCACAGTTTTGGCGGTGACAGTGTTATCAGGTTCAACTAAATAAACTAGAGCTTGATTATCTTTTTGGGGTAAAACCGCGGTCATGGGGACGGTTAAACTATTGCTAGTATTCGTTACGATCGCACCTCGTAAAAACATCCCCGGTTTTAATCCTGTATTGTCGGTTAAATCGACTTTAACCGTTGCTTGACGGGATGCCTCATCGACGATGGGATTAATTTCGCGCACCTGTCCCGATAATTTTAAACTGGTATTAGCATCGGAAGTGATAGTAACGGGCGCTCCGACGCGGATTAAGGGCAATTGATTCTCAGGAACCCGCAATCTTAGCTCTAAACGCCCATTTTCGATGATTTTAAAGAGAGCATTTTGACCGTTGGTGGTGTCCCCGATGCGGCCATTTCTTTCGGCAATTTTGCCACTGACCGGGGAAATCAGGCGAGTCTCGTTTAATTGGGCGTTAACAATGGCTAAACGGCTTTGAGCTTCCGCTAATTGCGCTGTAGCTTGGGCGATCACTTCGGGACGATTGCCGGCTTGCAATTGTGCCAGTTGCTGCTCTGCTTCTCCTAAACGAGATTGGGTCTGTTGTACGATCGCCGCTTGCTTTCTTTCTTCATTGAGGACTTCATCGAGACGATCCCGGGCGATCGCTCCTTCCGCTTCTAAACTTTGGTTTCTCTGGACGCGTTTTTTGGCCAAATCCCAATCCGATCGAGCTTGACTAATTTCGGCTTTTATGCGTTGAATCGTTTGTTTAGCTCCAGCGATCTCCTCTTTACGGCTACCCGCTTGCAATTCTGCCAAACGCGCCCGGGATTGGGCGACATTGGCCTGTGCTTGGGTTAATTGCGCTTGTAGGACGGTATCATCGAGACGAGCCAAAATTTGACCTTGGCTAACGATATCACCCTCATCGACAAAGATTTCTTTGATTTGTAGTCCTGTCGCTTGGGAAAGAATCGGGATTAATTCATCGGCTGCCACGCTTCCAGTCGCTTTCAGGGTGCGGGCCACAGGAGTAGATTCTACCCTAGTGGTAGTTACTGTTTGTGCCGGTGCTTCATTTTTTGCTGCTACGGGCTGAGTATTGGGGTTTTGGGCTGTTTGGGGTCGATTAGCGAAACGAGTCGCCCCTAGGGTCAATAAAACCCCCAATCCCACACCGATAAATAAACCCCTTCCTCCCGATAGCCACGAGTTGGTTTTTGTCGGTTTTGGCGAGTATTCGGTTTCCTCTGGCTCAATTTCGGGTTTAAGTGCGATAATTTCGGGAACTAGCGAATTATCGGCTGAATGCTGGTTATTTTCTAGGGTATCTGGCCGCACGGTCTGCCCTCTCGGTAGATTTTGGATAAAATGTTAAGTTTTGTATCCATTTATAATCTAACGGAAAAAGGTCGCCTGTGGGGAAAGTGAGAAAGTCTCGTTACTCTCCAGCGATCGCCTAGGGATTGTTGCCCATAAAAAAAGCCCGGAATCCCACAGCAATCAAGGAACCACTCAAAAGAGTTATTAATGTCCAAATTTGGTTGCTTTGGGTTCCTTCCACCTTTATTAGTCGATTATCCATACTATCGACTTTCTCTGTTAAAGTTGCTAGTCCTATCTTCACATCGGTGACATCTTTATCTAAGGTTTCTAGCTTTCGATCAACACTTTGAATACTATCTTTAATTTCCTTGAGGACAGATTCGAGGGAATAGGTAACGGCTTCTGCTGTCATTACGGTTAACTCCTATCAGTGGAGAGATAATGTAATTATCGATAAAAATCTCCTTTATTCTCCACTTCATTTTTTTCGGGAAATCTCGCTTCATATTCCAATTTATCGCTGATTTCTGGCAGTTTTAGCAATATTCCAGCGAATAACCAATAGTAAACAGAAACAGGCTCGACGGAGAGAGGATAATAGTAGGGGTTATAGCTAATAAAAAGTATAAAAATCAAGATACAGAGACCCCAATGCTTTAAAGCAGGATTTTTTACTTTTAAATAGGCTTTAAAGGTGAGAATACAGAGAATTGTCACCAGTGCCATAAAAGCGATAAAACCGACGATACCGATTTCGTAGATCAGTTTAGCGTAGTAGGTTTCAATTAGTCTTATTCCCTCTTCCCCCACTATATGACGAGCGCCAGTGCTGGCTGTGCCTAAACCAAGACCAAAAAGCTGTAAATGTTTGAAGACCCACTGCATTTGATCGACTACAAAGTCAATGGGAGACGAATATAGCCAGCGATCAATAAAATTTAGCCCTCTTTCCCGAATAAAGGGAATTAACGTCACTGCAAGCAGGGAAAGCATCGCCACAATTCCGAATTTTAATGGTAACTTTCGTTTGTTTTTGCTAGTAGCAATAAAAAGAACCAAGTAAAAGAAAGGTACTAGCAATAAAGGTAATCTTTGTCCAGAAACCAGAGTCGCAAGGAAGACTAAAACCATTGCTACCCAACCAGCGAGACGCCATCTTTTTTGTGGATCACTAAAACTGGCCGCGTAACTGATGACGCTACTAGATACTAAAAACCAACCCCATTGCCAAGGATCGGAAAATGTGCCGGGGAGACGAATTAAGCCTCGATCGGGATTATACAACACCGAACCCCCGACAAAACATTGAGCTTTCAAGCTGGCTTTTTCGCTAATATCTGGATAAAATTCGGTATCAGATTTCGGGGCAATAACTTCCAGTTGATTGAGGAAGTCACTATCGGGACAGATGCCTTGGAGGAGTAAGAAGTATTGAATTAGAGCTAAAACGCAACAGACTAAGATCATCACGATGAAAAGCCGATTAACCACGAATAAATCCCGTTTTTCCTTGATTAAATAGTAGCCACAGAGAACTAGGGGAATATAACCGAGGATGGTTTTTAATCCTACAACTCCCACAGCAATTGCTCCTTGGGGTAGATTGACAAAAAGAAAAGTTATCAAGCTGGTGGCAAGTAAAATTGAAGCCGTGAGGAGAAAAGGCTTGATTTGCGGGATTAATTGCTTAAAAGTTTTGGTTTTAATTAAAATTGCCGCTAAAGCTGGGAAATAAAAGGCATCCTTGGCCATTTTGTAGAGAGCATAGGATGGCTCTTCACCAATGAAGTTGCCCTTTACCTGAAAAACTCTCGCCACAGCAAAAGTGACGGTACTACTCAGGGGAAGATAGATGATTAGGGCTAATAATCCCAGACGGGGATGGATAAAAGAAGCGACCATGGCGGGAACCGCCAAAATTCCTAACAAGGCGGCTTTTTTGTCAAGTAAAATCCCTAAAACTAGACTAATTATTATGGTAGAGATCGCTAGTATATTTAGTAAGAGATAGTTCCTCTCTTTCATATCGTGCAGCTTGGAAATATTCAAAGGAAAGTGTAGCAGATTTTTGCCGAGATTCTCAACTCACTGTTCGCTTAAATTGAAGAGGTAAGGTGTGCAAAAAAGGCTAAAATCTTTGTCTAGTCAAGTGTTGGCGAACAAAGAGTCGCTCAATTACGTCACAAACACAGTCAGAAAGAATAGATGATATCCCTGTAATTATATATTGGCTAAAACAAATGAGGATTGCGTCAATCATAGACAATAATCTAGCATCCCCTCATGGAAATCGTCAAGGATTAAGTTATGGGGAACTAGGGGTATTATTATTGACTTATATATAGCGGTGTGCAGTCGTATGAGGTACAGTGTCACGAGCTATAAACCATGCTAAGCAAAGCTTGGTCTGTATCTCACTCAAGCGCTTACCGCTATAGTAAGTGAAGAAGATCATAAAATCTGTTGTCTAGAAAAATGGGTCTGTGAACATCAAAGAAGCCTAGAAGGAATAACGGGATGGTCAATAGCAGAAAAAGAAGCAACGGATGACCCCATCTTGCCCCCAAAAATGGGCGAACGATGAGTCCTAAATCGTGGAGGCTGGGAGCAGGGAGAAAAAAGCTGGTGCCTGATGGCTGATAGCTGATAGCTAAAAGGCTGATAGCCGAAAGTTTCCCCTTGCTTCTTAACTTTTGCTATACTTATGTAAAGTTTTATTGATCTCGATCTTGACTCCGTGGCCGAAAATCTTTCTTTTCAAGACCTTTATCAAGCTGGCATCAGTGCCTTTGAGCGTGGACAATATCGTCTTAGTATCGAGCAATTAAATGCGGCTTTAGCCTTAATTTCCTTAGGATCCCGAGCAGGGGGTGAGATCCAAATTTGGTTAATTTCTGCCCATCAGGGGTTAGGAGAGGGGGAGAAAGCCAGTGAAATCTGTAAGCAACTTATTACCCATCCTATCTATCAAATTCGCGAACAGGCCAAGCGTCTACTTTATATTATCGAAGCTCCCCGTCTCAAACGCCCGGATGAGTGGATGACGAAGATTCCCGATTTAGAGAAACTTCCCGATAGCACAGCGCAATTTAAAAAGGGAACAAATAAACAGAAAAAAGAAGAACCCCCCGCACCCATGCAGTTAGAGCAGCATAAAAATACTGTTTTTATCGGACTGGCGATCGCTGTTATTCTATTAATGCTCTGGTTTTTTGCTAAAAATGGCTAAATTACTTGACAATAAACTTCTAATATGCTAAGGCAGTTGGCTATGGCTCCTAAATGGGCGATTTCATAACCGTGGGTGTTTTGGGTGGGAAAACCTAAGCAAGCGGCCTTAGCTATATGACCGAATTTCATGGCAATGGAGGCATCGCTACCAAAACCACTAATAATAGCTAATTGTAGGGGTATTCCCGCCTTTTCGGCCGCTATTCTCAATTCTTGATTTAATTGCTCATCATAGATACCGTAACCATCCTGAGACAATAAAACAGGACTGCTGCCATCCTTAATCGGATATTCAGGCGCGAGGGGACAGATTTCTAGGGCAATTAAAGCATCTAAGCGGTTATTTGCGGTAAAAAATAATGCCCCTAAGGCTCCTACCTCCTCCTTAGCTGAGGCAACCAGATATATATCCACTGCGGGGTTAATTACTCTGGCCGCTAATTCTAAAAGAATCGCCACGGAAGCTTTATTATCAAGGGTATAACTGGCAATGTAGTCTTTTAGTCGAAAGGGTTGTTTTCGGTGTTTTCCCACCACGACTCGACTACCGACGCGCACCCCACAAGCGTCTAATTCTTCCGGAGTCAATTTCGTCTCTATCCATGCGGATTCCCAGGTGACGGGAGTGTTTTCCTGCTGCACTTTTTGCGGGGATTGATGGGAAATATGACGGGAACCAAAGGAGAGAATCCCCGATCTGGTTTCCCTATCACCGATAATATCCACCACTCCCTCTCCGTAAATCCAAGGAAAAGCTCCCCCAAGTTGGCGAATTTGCAGAGTACCATCGGGATTAATTGCTTTGATAATAGCACCAATTTCGTCTTTATGACCAGTAATAGCAATTTTTTGGGTCGAATCTCGTCCTCTAATTTTGCCGATGACATTTCCCGCTTGATCTTGCCATGTTTCTAATCCTAACTCTTGAAAGCGTTCTAGTAAAAAGCGATCGATTTCCGTTTCCATCCCACTAGGAGAATGATGGAGGACAAGAGTGGCAATAGTGTCAAAGAGGTGATCAAAATCCATATTTGTCTTGATTTGTGGGTCGAAAGAGAATTATTATCGAAACTGGAAGTCGAGAAGGTTTTACAGTAACAATAATTGCTAGTTACCATTTAATGATTAATCAGAGGTGCAGAATTAGCCAGAAAACCGGCAACTTTTAGAGACTCTAGCACCGAATTGTCATCCTCTACCCAATAGTTTTGTCCTAAACGCACAAATTGACGCTGAGTTCCCGCACCAATGGTGGCAATAACGGGAACTTTTGCCTTTTGTTTGTCTCCCGATTGCAGAATACTTTTAAGAAGATTTTGACGATTTTGGTTGACGACATCTTGCAGGGATAAATTAACCATCACCATTTTAATGGTTTCGATCGGTTCCGCATCTTCGACAATTAATTGTACCCGATCATCTCGGCGATCAACTTTTCCCCACACCATTAAAGTTGCTTCCTCCACTAATAATTTTTGCAGACGTTCGTAGCTATCGGAAAAAACCACTGCTTCCGATTGTCCCGAGGCATCTTCTAGGGTTAAAAAAGCCATGGGAGTCCCTTTTTTAGTCATAATTTTCTTGACGGCATTTAATAAGACAATGGCACTGACTTTTTTTCTGGTTTTGTGTTCTTCTAAGTCAGCTAAATTGATAGGAGATAGGACTTGAGCGGCTCTTTGTAAAGCTTTTAAAGGATGTTCGGAAACATAAAAACCTAAATGTTCTTTTTCCAGTCTTAACTTTTCCTGTAGGGAAAAATCTTCTACTGCTCGCGCACTGGGAGACTGTTCAAACTCTGACTCTTGTTTATTTTCTGGACTACATCCTAGCATATCAAAAATATTCATTTGACCACTTTCTTTCTCTTTGGTGCGTTTTTGCGCCCAAGCAACTACTAATTCTAAATCTTCAATTAATTGATGGCGATTGGGTTGAATTTTATCAAAAGCACCACAATAAATTAGCGTTTCTAAAGCTCTTTTGTTGACCACTCGTAAATCAACACGCTCGCAAAAATCTCCTAAGGAAGAAAACTTTCCTCCCGCAGCTTCCCGGGCTTTTAAAATAGCCTCGATCGCATTTTCGCCCAGATTTCTAACTGCGGACAAACCAAAGAGAATTTTGCGTCCAATCGGTGTAAAATGTTTTTGCGATCGATTGATGTCGGGAGGTTCGACATCGATATTCATTTTCTGACAGTTTTCTCGATACTTTTCCACCTTATCCTGATTATCGCTACTAGCAGTTAGTAACGCTGTCATATATTCCACAGGATAATTAGCTTTTAAATAAGCGGTTTGATAGGTGACGTAAGCATAAGCGGTAGAGTGAGATTTATTAAAACAATTGGAGGCAATTAACCCGTTGCCCAGCAAAAAATTATGATCTTTCTCCACCCCAATATCATAAACTGGTTTCCTTCCCAGGGATTGACGAACGATAATTTTAACCATATTAGTAACCCAACTCTCCAGAGATTTTGGCAACAGTGCTAATAGAAATATGGCATTTCTTGGCCATATCAGACGGCCAAGGTCACCAAAATGGCTTTCTTATTCCTTGTGTCATAAGTTTAACTTATATAGTAGTGATCGATCTCTGTGTCCTTTGTGCCTCTGTGGTTCGTTCCACTCACTCGCCAGCAGGACTGTATCTTAGAATACATTTTACCCACCAAACCTAAGAGAGCCAAAAAATTACCCTATTGATGACTAAAGTGTATATTCTACCTACAATAGGTTACGATCAATGTTAACCGAGGAGAAAAAACAAGAAGAACTAGACTTCTTGAATAGGGTTAGCTGTGGCCCTTTGCCACAAGGTTTAAGACACCTGTAGCTTTTACTAATTTCTTTGCTGGTCCTACAAAATTTGGTTAAAGGGTAGCAACGCAAAGCGGGACAAAATCCAGCAGTTAAGATAGCCAAGAAACCTTGTCACTGACGGCAAGGACGTATATCGCACCTTGACCAGAGGTCAGCAATGGGTGGTTCAGGGATTGTGTTATAATTCTGGCCAGGCCATCAAGGGATTTGAAAAGGAGTAACACCATGAGTCTATCTTCAGAAGCCTATCGCCAAGCCCTCGTGCGGGATGGAGAACGGCGCTATCAGGAATGGCACCAAAATTATCACAACCAATGCCGTCAATCAACGGCTGAATACCAAGCTCGTTCGGCCCAACAACGCCCAACAAACCAACAACGTCCAACAAAGCCTTGGATTTCCTCGGAAGCCTACCGGCAATTTTTAGTCAAAGATGGGGAGCGGCGTTTTGCGGAATGGCACGGCGAGTTTTTAGACTATCAAAGACAATTTCTGGCCAGTCAATCCACCTAAAAAGCAGGTTTCTGTGAGGCGAGAATCTCCCATCACAAAGGGAAGCTGTGTGATGGCAAGAGTGTCCAGTCTGTCCACCCCTGAACCCCACAAATAACGGCTAAGATAGCAATCGTCAAAACTGAAATCTCAACACATAAAAGCCTTGCAAAGCAAGGCTTTTACTATTAGTTTATTTGTTCTGTGTCCGGGTAAGCTCTTGGCTAGAGTCAGCGATCGCTTGATAATAAGAGCATAGGTGCGATCACTCAAAACAGGCTCCAGTTAACCTTCCGAGTCGATTGTAGCTGGTCAAAGCCAGTCGAACAATCGCCAAGACTAT
Organism: Microcystis sp. 0824; assembly: GCF_003112475.1. Classification (NCBI taxonomy): domain Bacteria; kingdom Bacillati; phylum Cyanobacteriota; class Cyanophyceae; order Chroococcales; family Microcystaceae; genus Microcystis; species Microcystis sp. 0824. The sequence goes on from NZ_BDSM01000015.1 coordinate 42,290, forward strand.
CTTGGGGTAAGGGTTTCATTATTTTTCTTGGGCGCAAGTCCAGTTATCCCTACAAGGTTCTTGTAAGTAACCTCAGTTCGGGTTAAGGCTATTTTCTTGCTCATTCCACAAAAGAATAGGGTTTACAGCGAACGAGAAAATTAAGATTTTAGCTTATCCCGAACTCAGGTTAATCAGTCTTTAATAACCGGATTTAGCAGGAAAACTCAAATCCGAACCCTGATAGCTTACTTATTTGTATTGTTTTTAGGTGCGCTCGCCCTGCTGTCCAAATCGGAAGTTCTGCTCAGAAAAACAGAGTACCAGCGACGACCTTGACCCGCCTTTTCTGAGAATTGACTGCATTTCTTAAGCACAAAGCTGAGAATTGACTACATTTCTTAACGAAAAAGTTGAGATTAGATATTGACACCGACAAAATAACCCGCATTTCTCACAAAAAGTACGATCACCAACCCCCGAAGCCTTACAAAATCTGGGTTTTGACTGGGTGATCGCCTTGTAGCAAAAACGACAGTGTGTTGTTAGGATTCAACTTAAGCTCATCATCAATTAGACCTTGAAAAAAGAACAAATTTAAAATGCGTATTTTTAGGTTAATTAGTTGATAAAGTCTCAATTTTAAGTAGAGAATGAAGTCAAAAGCTTGCTATA
>NZ_BDSM01000016.1:0-1040 GCF_003112475.1 Microcystis sp. 0824
TTATAGCACTTCTTGGAGCTATGAGGTACAATGAAAAGCAAATAGACAAATAATAGAACTCGCCAGCTTCCTATGAGACCCTATTCCGTAGATTTTCGCCAAAAAATTATCGATGTCTGGAAGAAAGAAAAAATTTCTATTCGAGGACTAGCCCAGAGATTTGACGTGGCTAAAAGCTTTATTCAGAAGTTATTGAAGCAACATAAAGAAACAGGAGATATCCGTCCTCGTCCACAAGGGGGAAGTCCGCCAACCAAGTTAAATAGTGAACAACTGATAATTTTAATAGAAATCATCGAATCTAACAATGATGCAACTCTCGAAGAATTATCGGACTTACTGTATGAAAAGACACAGGTGAAAGTCAGTAGAGCCACCCTGGGGCGGCTTACGCAAAAACTCAATTACAGTTTCAAAAAAAAACACTACACGCGGCGGAAAAAGAAAGTGACAGGGTACAGCAAAAAAGAGTGGAATACTGGTCTCAAGTTCGGGAAATTGAGGCATCAAAACTAATTTTCATCGATGAATCGGGGGTAAATTTAGCCCTTTTGAGACTCTATGCTAGAGCCTTAATTGGTCGAAGAGCTCAGGGAAGAAAACCACAAAAAAGAGGGAGAAATATTTCAATAATTAGTGCTATAAGCTTAGAAAAAGTTGTGGCATCAGTCAACATATACGGTGCAGTGGATGCGGTAACATTTGAAGGATTTATTCTGAAGGAAGTGCTGCCAAAAATTAAAGAAGGAGACTGTTTGCTCATGGATAACGCCAAGATTCATCTCGGAGAAATGGTCAGAGAAATAATTGAACAAGAAAAAGCTAGACTCATCTATTTACCTCCTTATTCTCCCGAATTCTCTCCTATTGAAAACTTTTGGTCAAAAGTCAAAGCGATATTAAGAAAACTGAAGGCGAGAACTTACAAAGACTTAATAGAAGGGATTGAATTAGCTATGTTAGAAGTTACTCAAAAAGATATTCGCAATTGGTTTACTCACTGTTGCTACTGTACCTCATGAGTCAGAGAATTGCTATAT
>NZ_BDSM01000017.1:0-7777 GCF_003112475.1 Microcystis sp. 0824
GATAGGCGGGGGGATATACCCTTAATAAGGGGGGTGCCGATAGGCGGGGGGATATACCCTTAATAAGGGGGGTGCCGATAGGCGGGGGGATATACCCTTAATAAGGGGGATGCCGATAGGCGGGGGGATATACCCTTAATAAGGGGGATGCCGATAGGCGGGGGGATATACCCTTGATAAGGGGGGTGTCTGACAACTTTTAACACCTACCTACTTAAGTATTTAAATTGCTTGTTGAGACTAGGCAAGAGGCAATAGTAAAGGCATTGGGGGAGATTCCGCTAATCTAAGAATAAGCGGTTTAAATGCGTCTTAGCCTACTTCACTTATCACCCCATCACCCCACTTACCCAAAAAAAATTTTTTGCAAGGGTGATAGGTTTTCTGAAACAGATGGGTAAGTTGATTACAGACAAAAAAACATCTATCAGGAATCCAGCCATGAACTCCGCTTTCAAATTCAAACTCATTCAAGCTCTCAACAAAAAGAACGGTAACAAGGGTTTCACTCTCATCGAACTCCTAGTGGTCGTTATCATCATCGGTGTACTGGCCGCCATCGCTCTCCCCAACCTCCTCGGTCAGGTGGCCAAAGGCAGACAAGCTGAAGCTCGCAACAACCTCGGTACCATTAACCGCGCTCAACAGGCTTACCGCTTAGAGACTGGTAGTTTTGGAACATTCTCCACCTCAGCTAGTGCTAACCAGTTGCCCGTATCTATAACAGGTACATACTACACCTACCCCAACTCTACCGGCGTTAGTGCCACTGGGGCTATAACTGATGCTAGCGCTATCAGCACCTACACCAACGATATTCGCGACTACTCTGGTGGAGTCGGTCAAACTACTGCTGGTGTTTTCAGTTCAGTTATTTGTGAAACAGCTAGCCCGACTGCAACTTTTGTCCAAGCGACTACAACTGGCGGTAGTACGGCTTGTCCAGCTGGAAGCACAGCAGTCCAATAGATATTCTTCCCAGATTGCCTAAAAGCTTTCTGGCGTAACAACCAAAAATTGATAGTTAGCGGAAGGTGACAGGGAAATATTCTCTTGGAAAATCTGCGCTCTTGGTTACTTTGGGGATAGGATTTTAGTCAGTGAACAGTAATCAGTAAACAGTGAAATAAAAACTCACCTCTGATAACAAAGACCGAATCTTAAACCTAATTTGTTAAGCTGAAAGCCATGACGTACTGACCTTCTTTTTAGGTAAGGGAATTGCCAGATTCTTTCTTGGAGTCCCTTGCCTATTGCCTTAAGAAGCTGATAGCTGAAACCTCCAACGCCCAACTAGAAAAATACAGGCAATGTTGCCGGGGCCTAACCATGAAATACCTTCTTTTTTTAGCAATTAAATCCCAAGGGAAAAAAGCTAGGGGTTTTACTTTAATAGAATTGCTAGTAGTGGTGATTGTATTAGGGGTTCTCACTGCCGTCGGTTTACCGAATCTATTAAGACAAGTCGCCAAAGGTAGGGAAGCAGAAGCAGTCGCGATACTGGGACAAATCAATCGCGCCCAACAGAGTTATCGCCTCGAAAATCCTACTTTTGCCAGCTTAGATCAATTACCCATTAGGGACATGATCACCGGTAGATATTATAATTTTAGGGATATCCCAGGAGGTGAGGCTGGTTCTCCTGTTTCTAGTGCTACTCCCAATGCTTTCGGTGCCAACTATGAAGCCCGTGCAGCAACCCTATTTGATAACGATATTAGAAATCATGCAGGAGCAGTCCGTCTTGATCCAGATGGGCGTTTCAGGGCCACAATCTGTGTGGCTACCACTACTTTAATGGATAACATTACGTTTATCCCCAGTGGCCGGATATGTATCAATGGCAATATGCTCGGTGAGCCTCCTACCCCGGCGCCGCCCCCAACTACAATGCCTTAAATTCATTGTCAAGTTTACTTCTTGGGTGATCAAGGGAGTTAAAATTACTCCATGCCAATAAGTTTTTCAAATATGGACAAACTCTCTCAATGGGATTTACTTCTCAACAATAGGGAGGTTGATCAAAGTGGTCAGTTTACCGCTTAATATTCATTAGAGTTCTTGCATAATTAATTTTTGAGAGTGCAAAAATGAGAAAAATAGACATAAAATTGCATAAAAGCCCTAAATAGAGCATTTAATTGATTAATGCTCATTCTTAATTCTCCTGACTCCTGAATACTGGCTCGGAGACTCCTCACCTAAGGTCAGATTTTTGATTTTTGCAAGAGGTCTATTGACGAACAGTCTCTATAGCGGTGTGCAGTCGTATGAGGCACAGTGTCACGAGCTATAAACCATGCTAGGCAAAGCTTGGTCTGTATCTCACCCAAGCGCTTACCGCTATAATTAAATTGAAGATAGATTTTGCCTCTGATCCCCCCTTAGTCCCCCCTTGATAAGGGGGGTGCCGATCCCCCCTTAGTCTCCCCTTAATAAGGGGGGTGTCTGACAACTTTTAACACCTACCTACTTAAAATAACCGAAAAACCTTTTATTTTTGTTAATATTATTGACTTTCGTTTAAAGCTGTGCTAGACGCTAAAAAATCTCTCAATCTATCCCTACTTAAAACTCTTGGTTTAGTTGCCGTTATCGGTGGACTCATCATGGCCATTGTGGAAATGCAACAGGAAAAGGTGAAAACCTTGACCAAAGAAAAGTTATTAGAAAGAAATTATAGTCAAGAATCTCGCCTAGAAAATGCTCAGGTTCAGTTATTAAAAAATATGCCAGCTTTTGGCTTTGACAATATGTTAGCCAATTGGTCAATGTTACAGTTTATTCAATACTATGGCGATGGGGATGCTCGCAAGGAGACTGGCTACGGTTTAAGTCCCGATTTTATGGAAATTGTCACTAAAAATGACCCGAAATTTGTCCGCGCCTATTTGATGATGTCCGTCCCTTCTTCTGTCAATGCCGGCAAACCCGAAAGAACAATTGAGATTATGAATAAGGGTTTATCAAAACTCACTCCTGATGTCACCGATGCCTATTTTATTTGGTTATATAAAGGAGTGGATGAACTATTATTTTTAGGCGATATTCCTGCGGCCAAAAAATCCTATCAAATGGCCGCCGATTGGGCGAAAATTGCCGGTAATGAATTTATCGAAAAATCCGCTAGGGGAACAGTAAAATTTTTAGAAACTAATCCCGATAGTCGCGCTCCCAGAGTTGGTGCCTGGATGTTAGTCTGGCTGAATAGCCAAAACGAAGAAACCCGCAAGTTAGCTCAGGAAAATATCGAAAAATTGGGCGGTAAATTGGTGATTAATAATAATCAAGTGATGGCAATTCCCCCGAAGGATTAGGGGTTAGTATATTTTTCATCCTGCCAAAACTTATGATTTAATAAACTATCAATATCCTTAGAAAAAGTACAAATATCGGGAAACCTAGCATCATATTTAATTCGCATATTCTCCACCGCTTCCTGATAACAATTGTCACAAATATCGGTTAAAAAACTGCATAAACTAGGGGAATCTTTAATTAGGGTCTGCTGAAAAAGTTTGTTGGTGGGGGCAGGGTGTGGGGTGTGGGGTGTGGGGTGTAGGGTTTTACCGATTTTGAGGTAGTCAGTTACCTAATTTTCAGGGAAAAAGTACCTGAATTTTACCCCCGATCCCTCCAATGGTCGGCACTTTTTGAGGTCAAAAAAGTCTAAAAGCCTTATCCAACAAGGTTTTTAGATTTATTCAGCAAGCCCTAATTACCTTCATTTTACAGAAACTTCGCCAATTCAGACTAAATCCGGTTATTAAAACCTGATTACTTATTCTCCCTATCCCAAGAGTGCCTCTCCTCAACCGATTTAGTATTATAGTTATGGGATGCCCCCAAAACCCAACAACTAACAAGCCACAAACTGCACCGATCGAGGGATAATATAACCTTGATATTGACAATGGCGACTTATGAAAATTTTAATTATGGGTGGAACCCGATTTATCGGTGTTTCTTTGACTAAAGTGTTAGTAGAACAGGGTCATGAGGTAGTATTATTCAATCGTGGCAATAAACCCGCTCCGGTTGCCGGAGTACGACAGATTCATGGCGATCGCACTGACCCCTTACAACTTAAAGAAAAGCTTAAAAATGAGAGTTTTGAGGCAATTTTCGATAATAATGGCAGAGAATTAAGTGATACTCAGCCCCTCGTCGAAATTTTTAGGGACAGAATCGGGCATTTTGTCTATGTTAGCTCGGCGGGGGTTTATCTAAAATCCGACCAAATGCCCCATAAAGAAGGGGATAAACTAGATCCCAAAAGTCGCCACAAGGGAAAACACGAGACAGAAAACTATTTAAGCGAGATGGGTTTACCCTGGACTTCCATCCGTCCGGTTTATATCTACGGACCGGGCAACTATAATGACCTAGAAGCTTGGTTTTTTGACCGTTTGGTTCGTAATCGTCCTATTCCTATACCCGGTCATGGGGAACATTTTACCCAATTTGGTCACGTTGTCGATCTAGCTAAGGCCATGGCCGCAGTATTGGGTAATTCTCAGGCTATCGGTCAAGTGTATAATATTTCAGGCGATCGCTATGTGACTTTTAACGGTTTAGCAAAAGCTTGCGCGGCAGCCATGGGGAAAAATGCCGAGGAAATCGAGATTGTTAACTATAACCCCAAAAAATTTGACTTCGGCAAAAAGAAACCTTTCCCCCTGCGGGTTCAACATTTTTACGCTGATATTAATAAAGCTACCCGGGAGTTAAACTGGCAGCCTGAATATGATCTCGTCAGTGGTTTAACAGACTCCTTCCAGAATGATTATCTCGCTTCCGGTCGCGATCAACAAGAAATAGACTTGGCGATCGATGACCAGATCTTGGCAAACCAATAAAATTAATTTTCTGGTGGGAGTGGGGAAGTGGGGAAGTGGGGAAGTGGGGAAGTGGGGAAGTGGGGAAGTGGGGAAGTGGGGAAGTGGGGAAGTGGGGGAATTTCAACTAAAACCCCAACACCCTAAAACCCTAACCCCCAAACTGATGCAGCTTTAACCAGTTATTGGACATTCCACCAACCGAAGGCCGGCCCGACAAAACGAATAACTACCCAAACCCCAGCTAAAACTCCTATACCAATCCAGGCACCCCTAGTGGTTAACTTGTAAGCTTGGGATGCTTGACTTTTGGTAATCGGTAGCCAAGGCAGGATGTTTTCTTCCTGTCCATACTTATCACCCAGGGCCGATTGACGACGTTTTGATTCACCCATACTAATGTCAGTTATTAAGAGGTTTTTCTCTGATTGTATATCGAAAGACAACAGGCCACACCCAATCCTACTGCGTGAAGGGGGGCGATCGAAACTGACGGCCGACGACTGACTGTTATAAAATTAAAGGTTGCGACTGAAACGAGAATAATTATGGCAACCATTAACAGTAATTACTTAAAACTAAAAGCGGGTTATCTTTTCCCGGAAATTGCCCGACGAGTCCAAGCTTTTGCGGCAGCCAATGCCGATGCTAACATTATCCGTCTGGGGATTGGGGATGTCACCGAACCTTTGCCCCTAGCTTGTCGCGAGGCCATGATTAAAGCAGTGGAGGAAATGGGCGATCGCTCTAGCTTTAAGGGTTACGGTCCCGAACAGGGTTATGCTTGGTTAAGGGAGAAAATCGCCGTCCATGATTTTCAGGCTCGCGGTTGTGATATAAGTGCCGATGAAATCTTTATTTCCGACGGTTCTAAGTGCGATACGGGCAATATTCTCGATATTTTTGGAGATAATAACTCGATCGCCGTTACCGACCCAGTATATCCCGTTTACGTCGATACTAACGTTATGGCCGGACACACGGGAGAGGTCAACGACCGCGGCGAATACGAGGGTCTGATTTATCTGCCAATTACCGCCGAAAATAACTTTACTGCCCAGATTCCGGCGGAAAAAGTTGATTTAATCTATCTCTGTTTTCCCAACAATCCCACCGGGGCCACAGCTACCAAAGAACACTTGACAGCCTGGGTTAATTATGCTAGGGCCAACGGATCGATTATCTTTTTTGATGCAGCCTACGAGGCCTTTATCACCGATGCCAGTTTACCCCATTCCATCTATGAAATCGAGGGGGCGCGGCAATGTGCGATCGAATTTCGCTCTTTTTCTAAAAATGCCGGTTTTACCGGGACCCGTTGCGCTTTAACCGTGGTTCCCCAAAGTCTCATGGCCAAAGCGGCCGACGGCAGTGATGTGCAACTCTGGAAACTGTGGAATCGTCGGCAATCGACCAAATTTAACGGCGTTTCCTATATTGTCCAACGGGGGGCCGAGGCGGTTTATTCTCCAGAAGGACAAGCACAAGTACAAGAACTTGTCAAGTTTTATTTACAAAATGCAACAATTATCCGAGAAAAATTAACCGCCGCCGGTTTAGAAGTCCATGGTGGCGTAAATGCGCCCTACGTTTGGGTAAAAACGCCCCAGGGTCTATCGAGTTGGGATTTCTTCGATAAACTGCTACATACCTGTAATGTGGTGGGAACCCCCGGATCTGGCTTTGGGGCCGCCGGAGAGGGTTATTTCCGGCTATCGGCTTTTAATAGTCGTGCCAACGTCGAGGCCGCTATGGAAAGAATTATCGATAAATTTCAAGGCTAATCTTTAAGAGAGGGATGTTTGCGGAAGCATCCCCCAACAACCCCATCGGGAATTGATAGACTGTTGACATACTCACCGACAACGGCTCACCGATGCGACCCTTTTGGTTAGAATCCTTACAGGTAGAAAGATTAACGATCGCAATTGCCAGCTTACCGGCAGCCCTGCAAGGGATCAAGTTGGTGCAGTGGTCAGACCTGCACTGCGATGCACAGCATTTGCCTGTAGCTGTCCTGCAAGAAGCGATCGCCATTACTAATCAGGAAAAACCCGATCTCATCTTCCTGACGGGGGACTTTATTACCTATAGTCCCAGTCCAATTTTTGCCCTGGTAGATAGCATAAAAGCTCTCAAAAGTCAAGGGGGTATTTATGCTTGTTTAGGAAATCATGACAGTTATCTTCCCAACGCAAGGGAAACGGTCAGATCGGCCCTAACTAGCGTGGGAATTCGGGTACTCTGGAATGAAATCGTCACACCCTACGGCGAAAATTTTCCCATTGTCGGATTGGCCGATTATTGGTCTGGGGAATTTTTACCGCAAATCCTCGAGCAAATTTCCCCGGATATACCCAGACTCGTCCTTTCCCACAATCCCGATACAGCCATGATTTTAAAGGATTGGCGCGTAGATTTGCAGCTATCCGGTCATACCCACGGAGGCCAAGTGACTATCCCCGGTATGGGTTCCCTACCGATAATTTTAGAGGAACTTAGGCGATCACTACCCGAACCCTATCGTCCATGGGTTCCCTTTCATCGGCAGTTTAGCAGAGTAGTCCGATACTGGCAATGGTCCGAGGGATTTCATCGAGTCGGGGAAAATCAATTATATGTTAATCGCGGCTTAGGAACCTATTTTCCCGGTCGTCTTTTTTGTCCCCCCGAAGTGACAGTAATCACTTTGGTTAACAGCAGTTAGGAGTCAGTAGCCGGTCGTCAGGAGATTATTTTTATTTATTCTCCCCACCCCCATCACCCCATCACCCCAGTTCATAATTCAACCGAGTCAGGAGTCAGTAGCCGGTCATCAGGAGTCAGGAGATTATTTTTATTTATTCTCCCCACCCCCATCACCCCATCACCCCAGTTCATAATTCAACCGAGTCAGGAGTCAGTAGCCGGTCATCAGGAGTCAGGAGATTATTTTTATT
>NZ_BDSM01000018.1:0-66492 GCF_003112475.1 Microcystis sp. 0824
ATCCGCCGCCAACCGGGATTAGAAAGGGATTTAGCCGGAACCCTCAATAATCTGGGCATAGCCTACCGCACCCAGGCCCGACTAGGTCAAGAGCCGGTAGCCAACCTAGAACGGGCGATCGCTGCCTACACGGAAGCCACCACCATCCGCCGCCAACCGGGATTAGAAAGGGATTTAGCCGGAACCCTCACTAATCTGGGCGCTGCCTACTGGACCCAAGCCCAACTAGGGAAAGAGCCGGTAGCCAACCTAGAACGGGCGATCGCCAATTATCGAGAAGCACTTTCCTTTCTCAACCCCGCTCTCTTACCTGCTGACACCCTGATAACTGGGCGCAACTTAGGCAATCTCGGTTTCCAGCAGGGTTGGTGGAACATCGCCTTAGAAGGCTACACCGTCGCCGTGGAAGCCGTTGAACAAAGCCGGGCCTGGGCAACCAGTGAAGCCCTTCGCCAAGAGATTGTCCGCAAGTCCATCGGTGTTTATGAAAACCTAATCCAAGCCGCCGTTAACCAAGGCGACCTCTCCCTGGCGCTGCGAACCGTCGAACGTTCCCGCTCCAAACGCCTCGCCGACCTCATCGCTGTGGGCGACCTCTACGCCGATGGGCGCGTTCCCCCAGAGATCCAAGCCTGGTACCAGCAGGTTAAGGATAGCCGTCAGATCCAATCCCAACTCCGTCAAAAACCCCTCGACCAGCCCGGATTCACCCAAAAACCCCAACCCTACCCCATCGGTAACACCCGCGCCAGCTTTGCCACAGAACAACTCCAGGCCGCCGAAGCCGCCGAACGTCAAGCCTGGGAAGCTCTCTACCGCTTTGATGCCATCACCGCCCAACTTCAGCAACCCCAACCCCAACCCCGACTCGATGAGCTAACGGCGCTGCTTCCATCTCCCCAGACCGCCCTCCTCAGCTTCTACACCACCGCCACCCATACCCACATCTTTGTCCTGCGTCGCCCCTCCCAGGATGGCGGGGAAGGGGTCAACTGCCACACTATTCCCAATCCCCCGGAGTCCGCCAACGACTTGCAAAACTGGCTGGTCGTCAACTGGGTTATCCCCTACATTGAGATTAATCAAGTAGAGACCGCCCAATCCCGCCAGCAGCGTCGGCATGAGTGGCACCAAGCAATGGCCACTCGTCTGCAAGAAGTAGCAGCCCGCCTGCAATTCGACACCCTCATCCAACAGCACCTCCAGGGCATCACTGAGTTAATTCTGATTCCCCACCTGTTCCTGCACCAAATTCCCTTCGACCTTCTACCCACCGCCCAAGGCCAACTACTCGGCGATCGCTTTCGCCTTCAGTTTGTCCCCAGTACGAAAATTCTCGGACTGTGCCAAGAGCGATCGCAACCGACTCCCGACACCCTGGGGATTGTGGAAAACACCACAGAGGATTTGCCCTATACTCCCCTAGAGTGTGAGTGGGTCGCCCAAACCTGGAATGTGCCTCGCCAACGGCGGCTACAGGGGCGCACTGTCACCCCCGACTCTTATCTGCAATTGCTGAAACAAGTGCAGGCTTTGCTCTCCAGCCACCACGCCACCAGCCGCGCCGATGATCCCCTCAACTCCCACCTCGTCCTAGACGGGGAGCAAAAAGTCACCCTCCGGGATTTACTTAGTCCCCTGTGGCGTTTTCCCGAATTGTCGGAAGTGTTTCTCTCCTGTTGTGAAACCGGTCTCAGTTTTGCCGGTTTCCGAGATGAAGAGGGAAACCTGCGACCGGAATTACTGGACGAACCCCTCAGCTTAGGTACAGGCTTTCTGCTGGGGGGCGCTCGTGCTGTGATTAGTAGTCATTGGGCGGTGGCTGATCTAGCGACGGCGCTGTTTTCCCGGGAGTACCATCGCGCACGGCGGGCGGGAGGGGAACGCTTAACGGCTCTACATCAGGCTCGTCAAGCGTTGCGGGAGACTTGCCAAAAAGACTGGCGGGACCGTTTGACAGCCGATTATCAGCAGGCTTATCAGACTTGGCGACAAATGCGCCAAACTAAGGATCCCAACGCCGATACTGCTCAAGCCAATTATCAGAAAATCGGCGAATTGATCAAGTGGCTTGACGAATTTGCTCCCGATGCAGTGCCTTTTCAGGATTATCGTTACTGGGGGGCGTTCTACTGTCTGGGACTTCCTTAAAATTATGAATTATTTCCTTGTTGCAAGCGGGCGAAGCATTCGGATAGTAGTAAAATGTAGGGTGCGTTAGACGGCGATAATCTCTGCTTAAACTTAAATCTAACAATCCGTCGTAACGCACCACACCTATCATTAATTTATTTGGTGCGTTGCTAGAGAAAAATTTGGGGTAGGGGCGAAGCATTCGGATAGGAAATCTACGGTTTCAGCGATAGGTTATGCCCAAATGATTCGCCCCTACAGGATTCTCAAAACCTTGCACCTGTTTCGCAAAAAAATATCCTAAAACTCTTATCTAGTCTATATTTCACATTTATTCAGTAAACCCTAATTAAATAAATGTTCCAGCCAGGGTAAAAACTATGACAACTCTCGACATTTCAGCAGAAGTTACCTGTCCCCCCACCGATTTATGGAGTGATGAACCACCCTTGGAAAGTGATTTACACCTGCAACAGATCATAATTCTCCTCAATTGTCTAGAATTATTATGGCAAGAGAAAAACGATTACTACGCTTCCGGTAATCTGACTATCTACTATAACGAAGAACAACTGAAAAAGCGCGATTTCTGCGGTCCTGATTTTTTTGTGGTTTTAGATACAGAAAAACGTCCCCGCAAAAGTTGGGTGGTTTGGGGAGAACAGGGTAAATATCCCAATGTGATCGTGGAGATTATTTCCGATTCTACGGCCAATATTGACCGCACTAAAAAGAAAATTCTCTACCAAAATACTTTTCGCACTCCTAATTATTTTTGGTTCGATCCTAATACCTTAGAATTCCAAGGATTTACGATACTTGAGGGACAATATCAAGCTATTTCTCCCAATGACCGGGGTTATCTATGGAGTGAACAGTTAGGATTATATTTAGGCATATTTGACCGTAAACTGCGTTATTTTACCGCCGATGGTCAATTGGTTCCCACTCCCCAAGAAGCTGAATTACAGCAAAGACAAGCAAAGGAACAGATTCTTTTAGAAAAGGAACAGATTCTTTTAGAAAAGGAACAGGAACGACAGGCAAAAGAACAGGCTCTTTTAGAAAAAGAACAGGCTCTTTTAGAAAAAGAACAAGAACGACAAGCCAAGGAAAGATTAGCGGCAAAATTACGAGAATTAGGCATCAACCCCCAGACAATTTAGCCGGTCAAAATCTTCACATAGCGATCGATAACCCCTTGAGTTACAATTATCTTGATTTGACTGGACAGACCCGAATGCAACTCACTCCCGAACAATACAAAGAAAAAATGCAGCGCCGCAAGGTCATCCAAGAGGAACGTTTAGCCGAAAAAATCGCTGAAAAAGGTTTAATTATCGTTAATACCGGCGATGGTAAGGGAAAAACCACGGCAGCCCTCGGTATGGTTTTACGTTCCCTCGGTCATGGTTACAAAGTGGCGGTGGTACAATTTATCAAAGGTGCCTGGGAACCTGCCGAACAAAAGATTTTTAGTGTTTGGGGGGAACAAATCGAGTTTTATGCTATGGGGGAAGGTTTCACCTGGGAAACCCAAGATAGAGAAAGAGATATAGAGAAAGCCCAAGAAGCATGGCAAAAAGCCCTCACTTTTCTCGAAAATCCCCAATATCAATTAATTTTACTCGATGAGATCAATATCGCCCTTAAATTCGGCTATCTGGATATTCAGGAAGTTATCGCTGGTTTAGCCCGAAAACCCGCCAATTCTCACGTTATTCTCACTGGTAGAGGAGCTTTACCCGAATTAATCGAGATAGCGGATTTAGTCACGGAAATGAAGTTAATTAAACATCCCTTTCGTCAACAGGGAGTGAAAGCGCAACCCGGCATCGAATTTTAATTAACTACTGCTTAAGCGTTGTACCGTCTCTCCCGACAATAATCGATGAGTTTCGGCGAGAAGATAGGGAATTTTATCAGCGTGGGGACTAGCGGCTAAACAGGCAGTTAAATCGAGTTTTTCCACCTCTTTTGCCTGTTGACCGGGGAACCAATGACCCCCATTCCCCAAGAGATTGTATCTGGCCCTCGCAAAGTCAATCATATCGTAGGCGATAACGAGATTGCGTAACCAGAGGATAGAAGGAATATTGATGTGATTGGGGGTATTTTCCCAGCTAGGTAAACCCACAGACCAAGTTTTTACCCAATTATCGCCTAAACAGTTGATCATCTCCCCTTGCAATCTCTCGATAATTGCCGGTAAAATCTCCTCGGAGCGATCGAGTAAGGGTAAAGTTTTCAGGTGTTCATCAAAATCTCTGGCTCGCGCAGCACCGATACTAAGGGTATGGACGGCCGGATGACTGAGACAAAATAGGTCATTAAAAACCATCGGACTGAGAGGAGAACAGAGAGCCACGAGCTTAGGGGGAGGATTGTAGAGATGGCCGCCCTTATCGGAAGGACTAATGATAAAAACCCCCATATCGTGCTGTTTTGCCGCTTCTATGGCCGGCCAGTTATTCTGAAAAATATAGTACCAGTGCAGATTGAGGTAATCGTAACAATTTGTTGCAATAGCCTTGACAATTACATCAGTTGGTGCATGGGTGGAGAAACCGATAAAACGAACTTTTCCCTGTTGCTGTAATTTTTTCGCCTCTTGCCAACAACCGCCCTCGGCCATAGTGTCATCGAGAATTTCAGCCGTGTTGATGCCATGGATGCCCAACAAATCCACATAATCTAACCGTAAAAATTGCAGGGATTGCTCAAATTTACGGCGAAATTCCCGCACATCTTGACTGGGAGAAACTTTCGTCTGCACGATAATCTTTTCCCTCGGTAGTTGCGGCAAAATTTTGCCCAATTGCATCTCGGAAGTGCCGTAACCCCTAGCGGTTTCGATGTGATTAATCCCCACTTCCAGAGATTTATTGATAATTGCCTCTAAATTGCCTTGATTCTCGTCGGGAATTTGCGACATTGGCAGCTCCTGCCACTGAAATTGATAGCGCATCCCCCCACAGGAAAACACTGGCATTTGTAGATTAGTGCGACCGAAACGACGATACTGCATATATTCAGTTATCAGTGGGAATTATGAATTATGAATTATGAATTATGAATTATGAATTAGGAATTATGAATTATGAAGTGGGGAGATGGGGAGATGGGGTTTTAGGGTTTTGGGGTATTAGTTGAAACTTCCCTATTTCCCCATTCTCCCATTCCCTATCCCCTGTTCCCTAAATTTAATCGGGTACAGTGAGAATTTCGACACCAGTTTCGGTGACGGCGATGGTGTGTTCAAATTGGGCCGAAAGTTTACCATCTTTAGTAATAGCAGTCCAACCGTCTTTTAAGACAATATGTTGCCAGGTTCCCTCATTAATCATTGGTTCAATGGTAAATACCATGCCGGGGCGAATTTTTTTGCCTTTGCCGCGAATGCCGTAGTGGGGAACCTGCGGACCGGTGTGAAAAACATTACTGATACCATGACCGACAAAATCTCTAACCACCGAAAATCCTTGGCCTTCGGCATATTCTTGGATAGCTGCGCCGATATCGCCGATTCTCCCCCCCGGCTGCACTGCATCTATGCCTCTTTGCAGACATTCTCTGGTAACTTCCACTAACTTTTTGGCCAGGGGGGAGGGAGTACCGACAAAGAAAGTCTGGGAGGTATCGCCGTGATAACCCTCTAAAATCGGGGTGACATCGATGTTAATAATATCGCCATCTTTGAGGATTTGATCGGCGCTGGGGATGCCATGACAGATAACCTCGTTAATGCTAGTACAGATGGACTTAGGAAAGCCGTGGTATCCTAGGGGCGCACTTTTGGCTCCATGGGCGCGAGTCCAACGTTCTGCTTCATCATTGATTTCTAGGGTACTTACCCCCGGTTTAACCATATCTGCCAGATGATCTAACAGTTTAGCCGCTAATCGTCCGGCTCGTCGCATTTTGTCAATTTCCCGCGGGGAGAGTAAGGTGATGGTATCGTTGCCCATGAATTATCCGACTGTTGAGAAAGATTCTTGTTACATTTCTTATCCTAGCAAAATCGGGCAGCCTTAGGGTTTAGGGTGTGGGGTGTAGGGTGTAGGGTGTGGGGTGTGGGGGAATTATGAATTATGAATTATGAATTATGAATTGGGGAGCAGGGAGTGGGGTGTGGGGAGAATAAATAAAAATAATCTCCTGTCTCCTGACTACTGATAACTGATAACTGATAACTGATAACTGATAAGAGAAATTAACCGAATCTACCGGCTACATAATCGCGAGTTTGTTGATTAACTGCATCGGTGAAAATTTTCTGGGTGGTGTCAAATTCCACCAAACGACCGACGCGGGTTTCATCGGCATTAAAAAAGGCCGTGCGATCGGATACCCTAGAGGCCTGTTGCATATTATGGGTGACAATCACGATCGTGTATTGTTCCTTCAATTCATGGATTAATTCCTCGACTTTGAGGGTAGAAAGGGGGTCTAAGGCCGAACAAGGTTCATCCATTAATAATACTTTTGGTTTTACCGCCAAAGCACGAGCAATACACAATCTTTGTTGTTGTCCTCCCGATAATCCTAAAGCGGATTTATTCAACAGATCTTTAACTTCATTCCAAAGAGCAGCCCCTTTTAAAGCTGATTCCACAATTGCATCTAATTCACTGCGACTGGCGGAACGATAAATTCTAATACCGTAGGCAATATTATCGTAAATACTAGCAGGAAAAGGGTTAGGGCGCTGAAACACCATGCCCACCTGTCGCCGTAAGGTATGAAGGTTAACTTTGGGGGCGTAGATATCTTGACCAAAAAACCTAACTTTGCCTTTAACTGTCACTTGTCCCTCTAATTCCCCGATGCGATTGAGGGCTTTTAAGAGAGTAGATTTACCACAACCGGAGGGGCCGATCATGGCGGTTACTTGCTTTTGCGGGATTTGTAAAGAAACCCCTTCTAGTGCTTTTTTGCTACCGTAGAAAAAGCTAAGATTTTCGACTTCAATCGCTGAATTAGCTAGAGAAGTAGGACTGTTAATGAGAGAGGAATCGATCATAAGAAAAATGCTTAATTTGAGCGTTTACGAGTGACAAAACGGGAGAGAAGGCTAGTAATTAAAACTAAGATAATTAGGACTAAAGAAGCTGTCCAAGCCAGGGAATTTTGTTCAGGAAAGGGGGAACTAGCATAGTTATAAATCAACACCGTTAAAGCCGGTGTGGGCGACCAAAGACTTTCTTGCCAAAATTGACTAAATAAAGCCGTAAACATTAAGGGGGCGGTTTCTCCAGCGGCCCGGGCCACCGCTAATAATATCCCGGTCATAATCGGTGCGATCGCTGCTGGTAGGACAATGCGAAATACCGTATCGAAACGGGAACCCCCCAAAGCGGAGGAACCGAGACGGTAGGACATAGGTATTAGTTTTAGTGCCTCTTCCGTGGTTAAAGCGACGATGGGCAACATAATCACCCCTAAAGCAAAGGCCCCCGCCACGGCGGAAAATTGTTTGGTAGTTAAGACCAAAACCCCGAAGGAAAACACCCCGACGATAACGGAAGGGGTACTACTCAACACCACGATCGCAAAGCGCAGAATACCGCCAATTTTGGAACCCCGAGCGAATTCCGAGAGAAAAACCCCAGTGAGAATCCCCAGAGGTATGCTGCCGAGGGATGCTAAACCGACCATAGTTAAAGTCCCGAGGATCGCATTGGCAAAACCATTGGGAACACTGGGATCGGAGCCAACTGGGGCGGGTAAAGAGGTGAAAACTTGCCAATTGAATCCGGGTAAACCTTCTTTGACAATTTGAAAGAGGATAGCGAATAAAGGCAGAATGGCGATGGCACTAAGAGCGATCGCTAAACCCGTGAGACCGTTGGTAAAAAAATGTCGCCACGGTGACAGGGGTTGCTGTAAATCTTCTTCGGGAAAAGCTCCTTGATTCATAAAATTAACGATTACGGTTGATAAATTGTACTAATAAAGCCGCTACACTATTGACGGCTAAGGTAATAACAAATAGAATCAAAGCTAGATACATCAAGGCTCCGATATGGACTTTTTCAAAAGCTTCTGGGAAGGTATTAGCTAGTACAGCAGGAATAGTATAACCGGGGGCCAAGAGGGAGGGACTAATAATCGAGGAGTTACCGATTACCATGGCTACCGCCATAGTTTCCCCTAAAGCGCGACCTAAACCGAGGATAATCGCCCCGATAATACCGGAACTGGCCGCCGGCAACAACACGCGCCAGATGGTTTCCCAACGAGTCGCCCCTAGGGCCATGGAGGCGCTGCGTAATTCCGGGGGGACGGTAAGCAACACATCGCGACTGATAGCGGAAATAGTCGGCACGATCATGATGGCCAGGATCACACCAGCGATCAGCATACTTGGTCCCAAAGGTTGGGTATTAAACAAAGGGAACCAAGCAAAATTTTGAAATAACCATTCTTGTAGGGGTTTAAGCACGGGAATTAGCACGAAAATCCCCCATAACCCGATAATTACGCTAGGAATCGAGGCAATTAATTCCACCAGAAAACCGATGGGATAACGGACACTTGCCGGCAAATAATTCTCGCTAGTGGTTAAAGCAACGGCAACACTGAGGGGAATAGCTAATACAAGAGCCAGAATCGAGGAAACGATCGAACCGAAAATAAAGGGTAAACCACCAAATTTGAGGACGTTCACATCCCAAGTGGTTCCCCAGAGAAATCCCCAACCGAATTCATTGATCGCCGGCCGCGCATCCTGAAAAACAATCCAGGCCATCCAGAGCAGAAAAATTAAACCAGAGGCGGCACAAATCCAGACTAGGATTGTAAAAATGCGATTGAATAAACCCGCAGTGCCGGGGTTTTCGTTAAGATTGGCCGCCGAGACAGCCAAGGACTCGACAGGTTCAGAAAAATTGGCCATAAGATAGAGAGCGATTACCACTTATCAGTTGTTTAAAACGCAACTGTAGGGGCTGAACAATGTTCAGCCCACAGAAAAGAAATACTTGCAGTTATTAGTTATGGACTTAACTGGTAACTTTTTTCCATCTTACTGGAAAGCGGTGACAATCAAGCCTAAACTAATACAAAAGTATTTATTTAATTTTGTTAACTTCGGCTAAAACTCTTTGAGTCACCGATTGGGGAATCCGGGTAAATTCCAATTGATTGTTAATACCTTGACCAGTGGTCAGAATCCAAGTTAACAGTCTTTTAATTTCTGCTGCTTTTTTGTTATCAGCATAGTCTTTCGGTACTAATAACCAAGTAATCCCGACGATCGGATAACCACTGCTCGGATCGTCCATATTAGCGGTAAAATCGGCGTTAAATTTGATTCCTTCCATCGCCTTGTTAGCTTGGGCGAGACTGGGTTCGACAAATTGACCGGCTTTATTCTGAACTTTGGCGGTTCTCATGGTTGCCCCTTCATTTTTGCGGGCAAAGGTATCTTGAACGTAACCGATCGAGCCTTCTGTTTGTTTAACCAGGGCCGCCACACCATCATTTTTCGGTCCCTTGAGAACCGTAAAACCCCAGTTAGGTTCTTTGCTGGTTCCCACTTTACTTTTGAAGGAAGGACTAATAGCGCTCAGGTGAGAGGTAAAAATCTCCGTAGTACCGCTACCATCAGCCCTAACCACCACTTTAATGGGTCGGTTGGGCAGTTTCGGATCCACTTGTCTCCAGTTAGTGATCTCGCCACTGAAAATTTTACCGAGGTTAGCCCTGGAAATTTGTAGGTTATTTACCCCAGGCAAATTATAAACCACGGCGACGGCTCCTCCGGCGGTGGGAACTAACAGTAAACCGTTTTTCATCTGGCTTTTTTCGGAAGAGGAAGGAGCGGCATCGGAAGCCCCAAAATCGACGGTTCCGGCGATAAATTGCCGGACACCAGCACCGCTACCGACGGAATTATAGTTAACGGTGACACCGGTGGCGTTTTTATAGTCGGCAAAATAACGCTGGTATAGGGGCGCGGGAAAGGAGGCTCCTGCACCGTTCAGGGTTTGGGCGAAAGCTTCTCCCATCGTCCCTGCTAAGGCCGCTGCCGTGGCGAAGGAGACAGCACACACACGAGTTAGGGTAGCAGTTGAGAATATCATAAATTTTCCGGTTGAAGAATCCTGCACAATTGGAGAAAGTTGAACTTTCTTCAAGATATAGTTTAAGGCACAAATATTACTTTTAAATCTAGAAATATTGGAGATTTTTTTGGGTTAAGATTCGGTAAAATTTTGGTTAAGTTTAATTTAAAAAATCCACAGCTTTTGGCAACAATTTAGATCGATTAAGACCAAAATCCATTCTATCTATTCAAGGATGAAATCTTAATTTAAAGCATCTTTTGGGGAGAAATTGCCCAGACAAAGCTTTTTATCTAGGTGTGTGAAGGCAAACAGGGCCACCGCTGCTTTTCGCTACTGTTAAGTTTGTTATCTTTTTGGTGAGATTTTCGTGTTAAATCAATTTTTTTTGAAATGATGGATATAGATTTTTCTGACTCCCAGAAAAGCAAGGGGATGGATAAATGCTGATAAATCTCGATAAATTGCTCAAAAAGGCTCTTATTTTTGTTAGTGCTGGTGTTCTAGCCGCTTGCGCTCCCGTTGACTTCCAATCAAACAAATCAATTATTATTGATGGGTCTAGCACCGTTTACCCGATCACCAAAGCTGTCGCCGATGAATACAAAAAACAAAAACAGCCCTCTGCGGATATAAGCGTCAAATTTTCGGGTACTACTGGCGGATTTCGGCAGTTTTGCGCTGGAAAAACCGATATTAGCAATGCTTCGCGACCGATTCGCAGCGATGAGATCGAAGCCTGTAATCGGAATAACATTAGATTTATCGAATTGCCGATCGCCTTTGACGCACTCACCATCGCAGTCAATAAAGAAAACACTTGGATTGATAGCATCACTTTAGAGGAATTAAAAAAAATCTGGGAACCTGCGGCCCAGGGTAAAATTACCAAGTGGAGTCAGGTGCGATCGGGATTGCCGGATAAACCTCTCAATCTCTTTGGTGCGGGCAAAGATTCGGGAACTTTCGATTATTTTACGGAAGCGGTGGTAGGAGAAGAAGATGTTAGCCGCAGCGATTACGTTGCCAGTGAAGATGACGACACTTTAATCCAAGGAGTTAGTCAAGATGCCAACGCCCTAGGATATTTTGGTCTAGCTTACTACGAAAAACAAGCGGCGAACTTAAAAGCCTTAGCAATAGACAGTGGTAAAGGGGCTGTTTTGCCCTCCCGGGAAACGGTGCTACAATCCACCTATCAACCCTTAGCCCGTCCTTTATTTATCTACGTTAACGCCCAAAAAGCCCAGTCTAATAAGGATTTACAGCGTTTTGTCGAGTATTATCTCAGTCAAGCTCAAAATATCGTTCAAGAGGTCGGTTATATTCCCCTGAGCGGTGAGCATTATCATTTAGCCAAGGTCACTTTCTTTAACGGGGAAGCGGGAACAGTTTTCGGGGGACACTCAAAATTCGATGTGACTTTAGCCGAATTACTGCGCCAGAAAGCCAAGTTTTAGAAACTTAAAATAGGGTGAGATTAACTCGCCCTATCAACTTTTATTTTAGCTATTATTGATGTGATCTTAACCAAAACGACCGCTAACATAATCTCTAGTGGACTCTTGGGCGGGATTTTGAAAGATAACCTCTGTGCGATCATATTCCACTAAATAACCCACTTTACCGCCTTTTGGTGTCGGTTCAGCATTATAAAAAGCCGTTAAATCAGAAACCCGCGACGCTTGTTGCATATTATGAGTAACAATAACTATAGTATATTGGGTTTTCAATTCGTGAATTAATTCCTCAATTTTTAGGGTAGAAATTGGATCGAGTGCCGCACAGGGTTCATCCATTAAAACAACTTCCGGTTTAACTGCAATAGCGCGAGCAATACATAACCTTTGTTGTTGTCCCCCCGATAAAGCTAAACCACTTTCTTTGAGTTTATCTTTAACATCATCCCAGAGAACGGCTTTTTTTAAAGATTCCTCCACTAATTGATCCATATCACCGATGTAACCATTTAAGCGCGCCCCAAAAGCGATATTTTCATAGATAGATTTAGGAAAAGGATTCGGTTTCTGAAAAACCATACCAATACGACTGCGTAACCCGATAGGATTAACGGAATTACCATAAATATCTTGACCGCGAAAGGTAACTTTTCCCTCAATTTTGGCACTTTTAACCAGATCATTCATGCGATTAAAACAGCGCAAAACTGTACTTTTGCCGCAGCCAGATGGACCGATAAAAGCGATCGCTTTTTTCTCAGGAATATCAAGGTTAACATCACGAACAGCGAGATTAGGACCGTAGTAAACATTTAAGTTTTTGGTTCTCAAAACCGCATCGGTAACAACATCGGTACTATACATAATCTTTAAAGGAATAGGTGTTGAGGAATAGGGAAAAGGGAGAGGAGGAGAGGGAAGAAAAAAGCTGATAACTGATAACTGATTTAGCCAAAACGTCCACTAACATAATCTTTAGTTGCTTTTTCTTGAGGATCACTAAAGATTTTGTCCGTATGATCAAACTCGACTAAATAACCAATTTTGCCACCTTTATCGGTGGGTTCAGCGTTATAAAAAGCCGTTAAATCCGCTACTCTAGTAGCTTGTTGCATATTGTGAGTAACAATAATAATTGTATAACGTTCTTTTAATTCGTGCATTAATTCCTCAACTTTTAAAGTTGAAATTGGATCCAGTGCCGAACAGGGTTCATCCATTAATAATACTTCTGGTTGAGCGGCAATAGCGCGAGCAATACATAATCTTTGTTGTTGTCCCCCCGATAGGGAAAAACCGCTTTCTTTTAGTTTATCTTTTACCTCGTCCCAGAGAGCAGCCCGACGCAAGGAAGTTTCTACTAATTCATCTAAATCGCCTTTATAACCATTTAATCGCGCTCCGTAAACCACATTATCATAGATGGATTTGGGAAAAGGATTAGGGCGCTGGAACACCATACCGATGTATTTTCTTACTTCGACAGGATCTACCTCTTGAGAGTAAATATCTTGGTTATGATAAAAAACTTTGCCGTCAATACGAAACCCGTGAATTAAATCATTGAGACGATTAAAACACCTGAGAATGGTACTTTTTCCACAGCCAGAGGGTCCGATAAAAGCGGTGACTTTATTTTTGGGAATATTGATCGAAACGTCTCGTACTGCCCGATAATTACCATAGTAAATATCAGCCTTATCGACCTTTAAAACGGTTGCAGTTGATTGGGTAGTGCGATTAGTTAGCATAAATTATTGACCTTGAATTTGGATAATTGAGGAATTGGAAAGATAGGTAGATTTTTACTTAAATATCCCTTTCTCCTTTTTACTTTTTCCTTGACTTAATAGGTTTTCTGGCGCGTGGCTAAACGGGATAAAATGTTAGTTACCAACACCAAAAACACCAGAATTAAAGCACCTGCCCAAGCTAATTGCTGTTGGGGGGCAAAAGGGGCAGTAGCAAAGTTGAAAACCAGGACCGAAAGGGTAGCAATCGGTTCAAAGATACCCCGGGGCCAAAAGTTAGAGAATAATGCCGTAAAAATTAAAGAGGCGGTTTCTCCAGCCGCCCTAGCAATTGCAAGAGTCACACCGGTCAAAATAGCGGGAACAGCCGCAGGAAGGACGATTTTTAGGACGGTTTGGTAGTTATAGGCCCCTAGACCCATGGCCGCCCAGCGGATGTCTTGGGGAACGATTTTTAAAGCCTCATCGGTGGTTCTAATAATAGTCGGTAACATTAACACCGCTAAACCGATCGAACCGGCAAGGGCAGAAAAGCCTAAAAGGGCTGTTCCTTCGCCAAATAACGGGGCAACTAGCAAACCGTAGGCGAAAACCCCGACAATAATCGAAGGGACACCCGCTAAAACGTTGGTAGCAAACCGCACACCCTGGGCAAGTTTGTTATCACCGCTAAATTCCGAGAGATAAACCGCCGCCAAAACGCCGATGGGAACTGCGATCGCTGTGGCCAGAGCAACGACGATAATTGTGCCTAAAATGGCGTTAGCGATGCCTCCTCCTCCTAACCCCGGCGGTGGCGGTAATTTAGTAAAGAGATTGGCGTTTAAACGACCCACCCCTTGCACAAAAACAAAGCCTAGGACGGCAAAGAGGGGAATCACGGTGACAGCTAAACATAAAGCCGAGAGAACGGTCATAATTGTCCCCAATAGCGATCGAGGACTACCCGGTTTCTTTTTGAGATTATTGCCTAAATTCGCACTATCCATGTCAGTTATCAGTGGGAATTATGAATTATGAATTATGAATTATGAATTGGGAAGTGGGGGAGTGGGGGAGTGGGGAGTGGGGAGAAAAAAGATGCCTTCTGCCTTCTGACGGCTTAATACTTAGCTTTGACGCGATTAACGATTAATTCGGCGAAGATATTGACTACTAGAGTCAAAACCAAGAGAACAAAACCCGCATACATTAAAGCCGATACTTGCATTCCCGATGCTTCGGCGAATTGATTAGCCAATAAGGAAGCGATCGTGTTAGCGGGGGCGAGAATAGAGGCACTAATGCGGTTAGAATTGCCGATAATCATCGTTACTGCCATGGTTTCCCCTAAAGCGCGCCCTAAAGCTAACATAATCCCCCCGACAATCCCGGAAAAAGCGGCGGGAATTAATACCCGAAAAATCGTTTCCCAACGGGTGGCCCCCAAACCGAGGGAAGCTTGCCGCAAATCTGGCGGTAAAGCGGCCAAAGAGTCACGAGAGATAGCGATAATAATCGGCAGGATCATAATTGCTAAAATTACCCCCGCCGGTAACATCCCCGGACCCCCTAAAGGAGTACTAAAAAGAGGAATCCAACTAAAATTAGCATTTAACCAGTTACCAAGGGGTCTGAGGATAGGAATCAATACAAAGATACCCCATAATCCGTAAACAACACTGGGAATAGCGGCCAAAAGTTGTACGAGAAAAACCAAAATTGTCCGCGCATTTAAGGGAATAAAATCTTCGCTTAAAAAAATGGCTGAACCGATACCGAGGGGAACAGCAATCAGGAGGGCAATCAGAGAACTAACGAGAGTCCCGTAGATAACGGGCAGAACTCCGAATTCTTCCCGACCGCGCACGGGATTCCAAGCGCTACTGGTCAAAAATCCCAGACCAAAGCTTTGAATCGCTGGTAGGGCCCGAATAAAAATCACTAGGGCAATTAGGAGCAAAATTACCCCAATAGCGATGGCAAAGGCGGTGGTTAATCCAACAAAGCCTTTATCGAGGATTTTTTCCGATTCTGGACGTTCTTTAAAATTTGAGTCGGGTGAAACTGTGGGCGCACTCATGATTAGGGTTTAAATCCAGCTAGTTTGCGGTAGCTAAGGTCGAAATTGGCCTTTCTCCACTATTATTGTAACTTTGAATACATTTTTTCGGCGACTAATCCACATTGATTGTGTAATCGGGATAGATGACATCGGCGGCGGCGGCTACTCGTTCCCGGACATTTTTCGGTAGGGGAATATAACCAAGGGCGGCGGACTGTTCCTGTCCCTGATTGAGTCCAAATTCGATCATCGCCTCCATAGCTAAAGCTTTTTGGGGATCGTTGTATTTTTTATAAACCAACATCCAACTATAGGTGACAATGGGGTAGGAATTTTCCCCCGGGGGATCGACGATAAAAGCGCGTAAATTTTCAGGCAGTTCAACGTTAGCGAGGGTAGCAGCGGCGTTGGTTTCATCGGGAATGACAAATTTACCCGCCTGATTTTGTAGGGCGGCCATGGGCAGGTTATTATTTTTAGCGAAACCGTACTCAATATAGCCGATCGAGCCTTGATTTTGTTGAATTAGGGCAGTTACACCCTCATTGCCTCTACCGCCGAGAAATTTACCTTTTTTGGTCGGCCATTGTACGGCTTTTCCCTCACCGATACTTTTTTTCCATTCGGGACTAACGGCGCTTAAAAACTTGGTAAAAACTCCCGTTGTCCCGCTACCGTCTGCCCGGTGAACTACGGTAATTTCTTCATCGGGTAGTTTTAAATCGGGGTTATCGGCGGCAATTTTGGCATCGTTCCAACGGGTAATCGTGCCTAAAAAGATGCCTATATATGCTTCTCTACTTAGTTTCAGCCCTTCTACTCCGGGTAAATTATAAGCCATAACGATGCTTCCCGCCGTCATCGGTAGCAGTAAAACCCCGCGGCTAACTCTGGCCATATCCTCGTCACTCATGGCTACGTCGGAAGCGCCAAAATCGATCGTACCTTGGATAAATTGTTCGACTCCCGCCCCGCTACCGGTAGATTGATAGTTAATTAGCAGTTTAGAAAATAGTTGATTGATGGTGACAAACCAGTTTTGATATAGGGGTGCGGGAAAAGAAGCACCCGCGCCATTGAGGGACACTTCTCCTTCTAGGGGAACCTGGGCGATTCTATTGCTGCCCTCTCCGCTAGTTCCCGCCGTATCGCCGCCACCACAAGCGGTTAAAGTCGCTGTTAGAGTCGCTAGGGATAAGGCTGTTAGTAAATGGTTTCTGTTTTTGTTGAGCATAAAATTAATTTTGATCCGTAAACTGCCTTAAATCTTACGCTAAAATTTACCACACCTTGGTAAAGAATAGGTTAAGAAGTAAATAAAAAACATAATGTATTGTCAAGAAAATTTTTCTCGATAACTAGACAAAAATCTCAACTTCTTTTACTATTTATTTTGACTGAACATTAGTTTTAAGTCGCAGGTAAAGCCGCTAACTTTTCCTGTCTAGATAGGGTTTTTCTCTTTCCCTACCATTATAGTGACGTAAAAACAACAAAGGAAAGATTAAGGTTTACAGCCAACACCTAACGCCATTTTTTTACTTTTTACTTTTTACTTTCTCCTTTTGACACCTATGCTAGAAATTTTTACTCAGCTATCTCGTCCGACCAAAGTAGTCGCAATTGTCCTAGGAACTGCTCTACTTTTACCCGCTTGTGCCAATATTAATCCTCAAGACCTAAAACCAATTAAAATCGATGGTTCGAGTACCGTAGCACCAATTACCAACAAAGTTCTCGAAGATTTTAAAGCCAATACCCCTAACAAAGCTTTGGCTGATGTTAAAATTGACGCTAATATTTCAGGAACTGGCGGCGGTTTTAGAAAATTTTGTGCAGGAGAAACCGATATTAATAATGCTTCTCGGCCGATTTCTGTGGAAGAATTAAAAGAATGTGATGCTAATAAGGTCAGATTTATCGAACTACCGATCGCTTTTGATGCTTTAACCGTGGTAGTCAATCCCGAAAATAACTGGCTTGATGATATTTCCACCACAGAATTAAGAACTATTTGGGAACCAGCGGCCGAGAATAAAATCAAACGTTGGAATCAAATTAATCCTGCTTGGCCCGACCAACCGATTACCCTTCACGGGCCTGGTAAAGACTCTGGAACCTACGATTTTTTTAGTGAGGTAATTAACGGCAAAGATACCAGTCGTGGGGACTTTAACTTTAGTGAAGATGACCAAGCTTTAGTTAATGCCGTCAGTCAAGATCCCAACGCTTTAGGCTATTTTGGCCATGCTTACTATGAACAAAATCGGGATAAATTAAAAGCTTTGAAAGTTAACGGTATTGAACCAACTCGCAGCAATGTCGAGGATAGTAAATATCAGCCTTTATCTCGTCCTTTGTTTATTTATGTTAATGCCCAAAAAGCCCAAGAGAATCCCGCTTTAGAGAAATTTGTCGAACATTATCTCGATCGAGTTCCCAATTTATTAGATAGTATTGGTTATATTCCCCTACCGGATGAGGCCTATCATTTGGCACGGGTACAGTTGCAAAAATTTGAGGTAGGAACGGTTTTTAATGGCCGACCTCAACCCAATTTAACCATCGGGGAATTACTTCGTAAACAAGCTCAATTTGAAGCTAAGTAGGGTTGGCTGAATAAATCTAAAAACCTTGTTTGGTAAGACTTTTAGACTTTTTGTCAATCAAAAAGTACCGGCTCTGGGAGTGAGCGGGGGGAGAACTCAGGGACTTTTTCCCTGAAAATTAGGTAATCGACCCCCTCAAAATGGGTAAAACCCTACACCCTACACCCTACACCCCACACCCTGCCCCCAGGAAAAACTTTTTCAGCAAACCCTACTTAATTAACCCTTCGGTGTCGCCCCAAATTGTTCGATGAGGATAGAAGTTAACACCGATTTTAGATCTTCACAGGGAATCCCTTTTTGTACACAACTTCCCAGGTGAGCATCTTTACCCACTTTACCCCCCATGTAGAGGTCAACTCCTTCCACGGTTTTGCCGTCTTTGCGCGCTTTTGTCCCCATCAAACCGATATCGGCCACTTGGGGTTGTCCGCAGGAGTTAGGGCAACCGGTCCAGTGAATCCGCACACCCTGGGGGATATTTAATTCAGCATCTAACTGACTAATCAAGTCCACAGCCTTATTTTTGGTTTCAATCAGGGCAAAATTGCAGAATTGCGCCCCTGTGCAGGAAACGAGCGCTCGTTGTAAAGGTGCGGGATTGGGGGTAAACTTAGCCAGTAAAGGCTCGGTTAAAAGAGTCGCCATATTTTCAGCCGCTATATTGGGAATAATCACGTTTTGTTCCACGGTTAAACGCAATTCTCCGCTGCCATACACTTCGGCAATCCGGGCTAAATCTAACATATCATCGGCAAATAGACGGCCAACGGGAACACAAAGACCGATATAGCTCAATCCCTCCTGTTTTTGGGGAAAAACTCCTAAATGATCTCGTTTTTCCCAGTCAATAGCGTCTTTTTCCGCTGCCGTTGCCAAGGGATAACCTAGGTGATTAGCCACCCGCGTGCGGAATTCCTCAATTCCCCACTCATCAATTAACCACATTAAACGGGATTTTTGACGATTGGCACGCAATCCGTTATCGCGGTAAACTTCTAAAATCCCTCGGCATAAATCCACCACTTCCTGATTCGGTCTCACCCAAACATTCATAGGAATTGCCGCTTCACAGCGTTTAGCCGAGAAAAAGCCACCTACCACAACATTAAAGCCTAATTCTCCCTCTTTATAGGCAGGAACAAAGGCAATATCGTTAATTTCCGCATGAACGGAATTATCCCGTCCCCCCTCGATGGCAATATTAAATTTGCGGGGCAGATTGCTAAATTGATAATTACCTTGACCGCAGTTGGTAATCATATCTTGGACTTTTTGGACTAATTCCCTGGTGTCAATTAATTCATCCGCGTCTAGTCCCGCCATGGGTGAACCGGTAATATTTCTGACATTATCCATGCCCGATTGTACCGAAGTCATACCCACGGATTTTAGTCGTTGGAAAATATCAGGAATATCTTCGATACGAATACCGCGTAATTGTAGGTTTTGACGAGTAGTAATATCGGCATTACCATCATCACCGTAACGCTGCACGATTTCCCCTAAAACGCGCATTTGCTCACTGCTAATAATGCCGTTAGGAACCCGTAAACGCATCATGAATTTACCCGGGGTGACAGGACGATAAAAAACCCCTACCCATTTTAAGCGATATTCTAAATCGGTTTTATCCATTGCTTCCCAACCGATTTGGGCAAAATGATCTAGTTCATCTTTAATGGCTAGTCCGTCTTTTTCAGCTTTAAATTTCTCGAATTTATTGAGAGTTGTTCCATCTTTTTCAGGTGCTTGTACCACGAGTCTATCTCCTTCTGGTTTGTGGGTGCAATTGTTCTAGTTGGTGCGGGTTAGAAATGAAGAAATCGGGATTTAACAATAAGTATTCTTTAAAATACCGTCGTCATTAGCAAAAATTTAGTAATTTACCTAGTCTCTATTTGTTATTTAATTCGTTTTAACTTGGATAATTTTGTATTGTTTGTAACAGAAATCCTTTAACCATCGTGTTTAAGGATTTCTGTCATGCAGTAAGTGCATTGAGATGGAATTATGAATTATGAATTATGAATTATGAAGTGGGGGTGGGGTGTGGGGTGTGGGGTGTGAGGAGATGGGAGAATAAATAAAAATACGGCGGTTCCTCTATCCATCTGGCACAGACAAATCCTTATTGGATAAGCCTTTCGGCGTGGAGAATGTACCAGAACAAACATGAATCCGCCGTAATCTCCTGAATTCATAATTCATAATTCATAATTCATAATTCTGTGAATTTTCCTAAGCGAGAAACTTAACCAACTCCTCTAATTTTTGCCAAGCTAACCCACTGGCTAAAATCTCGCGAGCGAGGGCGAAACCAGCAGCATGGTCGCCAAAAGTGACCTTTTCTGCCACCTGTAGGGCAAGAGAGGCATTAATCGCCACAGCATCCCGTTGAGCCGGCGTTCCCCCCCCTTGCAGGACATTTTTGAGGATTTCGGCATTTTCTGGCACTTCCCCGCCTTTAAGAGCATTTAAACTGGCTCTGGGGATAGCAATTGACAAGGTATCGATCGCCCCAGAAATCACCTCGCCATTATTTAATAAAGCCATATCGGTCAGATCTCCCAACCCCACCTCGTCGAGTTTTTCCCGGCCGTGAACAATAATCGCCTTGGGGGTTCCCATTTGTGCCAAAGCTGTGGCCATGGGGGTGAGAAATTGCTGGTCATAAACCCCGATAACTTGACCTGTGGGACGGAGAGGATTAACTAGAGGGCCCAGAAGATTAAAAACCGTGCGAACTTTCAGGGTTTTGCGGAGATTAGCCACACTTTTCAGGGCTGGATGCCAACCGGGGGCAAAAAGAAAGGTCACTCCCACCCCATCTAAAGCCGCCGCTACTTTCTCGCTAGGGGCGCTTAAATTAACCCCAAGATATTCTAAAACATCGGCCGAACCGACCTTGCTGGAGGCAGAGCGATTGCCGTGTTTAGCCACTTTTACACCTCCAGCGGCCGCCACAAAAGCCACAGCAGTGGAAATATTAAAAGTTGAGGCCCCGTCGCCGCCGGTGCCACAGGTATCGATAACGGGAGTAGTATGGGGTTTAGGGTCTTCTAAGCGAGATTGTTGCCGTAAAACTGTGGCCATTCCTGCTAATTCGGCGGCCGAGACTCCTTTTGCTTGCAAAGCTGCTAAAATCGCCCCCGATAAAACTTCCGGAATCTGACCGTTTAACCATCCGGTCATTAATTCTTCAGCTTGGTTAAGGGAAAGGGATTTTTGATCGAGTAGTTGCTGCAGTAGGTTTGGCCAGTCTTGATTGGTCATCGCTGTTCCATTGGTGTCGGGATGGGGCGATATACTATGATAGCGGTTTGTCTGGAGAATCGATCGCTCCCATTGACATACTCCCACCGTCAAGCTACGCTGTGACGGGGGATTCTTGACCTATCACTATCGGAAATTCCTTATTCAACGAGACGGCTTAGATTCTCAATGTCTCCATTAAAAACCCAGAGGTCGGACTCTCCCAAGGCGTTTGGGTCGGTTTCTGTTTGCCCAACAGTACCGTTGAGATGATTTCCCAAATATTTCAACCCTTTTTTAAGAATATTTATTGCTGCATTATGATCCCTATCTAAGATTGTTTGACAATGAGGACATTGATGAGTTCTAGTGCTTAATGTTTTTTGAACTCTCGTCCCACAAACTGAACAATCTTGAGTCGTGAAATGGGGAGGAACAGCAACACAGACAATCCGATAAATATTGGCAAAATAATTTAACCATTCAGTAAATTGATACCAAGAAGCATCGGAAATCGACTTGGCAAGCTTACAGTTTTTTACTAAGTTTCTTACCTTTAAAGCTTCATAGACGACCAGATCATTAGACTGGACTAACGCCAAAGCATCTTTAATTGCTTTGTCTTTACGTTGTCTTGATACTTTAAGGTGAAGTTTAGCTACTTTTACCCGTTGCTTGTGATAGTTTTTAGACTGTTTCTTTTCTTTACAAAATCGTTTTGATAATCTCCTTTGTGCTTTTTTTAGTCGTTTTTCTAACTTTCTTAAATAACGTAGATTTTCTACAGTATTGCCTTGGGCATCGGTATAAAACTCTTTTAACCCTAAGTCAATTCCTGTTATTTGTCCCGTTGGTTTCTGGTATTCTTGCCGTTCTACGTCAATCAAAAACTGACAATAATAACCGTCAGCACGTCTAACAACTCTTACCCGTCTAATCTGTTGCTCTGAATAATAAACTAAAGTTTTTTGACTACACCATAAATCAAATTCTCCTGCTTTAAAACCATCGGTAAACTTAATTTTACGTCTATCATCAGATAGTTTGTAGCCCGTTAGTTTATACTCAACGGAACGGCTATGCTTTTTGAAACGAGGAAAACCTTTTTTCCCTGGTATCTTAGCATGACAATTATGGTAAAACCTAGTAATTGATTGCCAGGCTCTATCAGCAGCCGATTGACGTGCTTGTGAGTTTAATTTATTAACCCAAGGTGTCTCTTTATTGTTAGCTAGTAACGCACAAAGTTTTTGGAGATCATTGCGGTTTGTCCCTTGATTGTCCATCCAATAACGAACACAGGAGTTACGCACAAACTGAGAAGTTTTGATCGCTTCATCAGGCCGGTGATATTGCTCTAGTGTTCCGTTTTTTAGCTTTGCTTCTACGACTAGCATCTAACAATCCACGACCATTGGTTAAGTTAATTATAGCACAGTTTACCCACAGATAGTGGAATTAAACCGATGCTCCGTTGCTAATATTCTGGTCGGATTTCATCCCCCGCTAATTTTTGTGAGTATCTTGTCGAAAAATCTAGCGGGGGCATTCATCCGACATTTTAAGTAATTCTACCGATACAATTTTGTCAATCTAGCAAGTTGGGATTTTTACGGGGAAACTCTCTTTTAAAATTGGGCTTTACTTTTGATTTTATTACTCAATCCAAGCTTTTGGGGGGTAGAACCCCCCAAACCCCCCGTTGGGGGCGTGGCGCCGCCCCCAAACCCCCCGCGCATTAGTTTTTCGGTGGGATGCTTACAGGCAGCGGCTGACGCATCTGTAATAATTTAATACCAAATTTCTAAATCCATGACAGACATCCACGCTCGAATGCTTGCCAAGCCTGCATTCGTTGTGACGCAAATAAAGAAAAATGGTATAAGAGTCACTGATAATTGCTGATTGTCGGTATTTCTGCAAGTGTGAGATGCACCTCCTTGATTTTTTTTTAACTATGTTGGTAGAATTTGACAAAACTGGATAGACTAGGAGATTTTTGGTCATGATCTTTATTATCCCGATTATTCTTGGCGCGGCGGCCTTAGTTACTGCTGGTGTGGGTGTTAGTGCGGGTGCTGATGGTGTATCCAAGCTACAAAAGGCGGAAAAAATTGGCAAAAGTGCCGAACAAAGATATAAAAAAGCCAACAAATCCCTAGAAAAAAAGTTTCAAGCTACCCAAAAATTCGCGGAAGAATACGGTCAACTGCAAATTAATGTCAAAATCAACACTATCGGCAGATTTATTAAGTTTATTAGCAGAATTGATCAAAGAATAGGTCAAAGACTTGGTCAAAATTCTTCCCCATCCCATCAACGCTTCTTAGAAGGGTTTGAGGGATTTTCTGCCGAACAATTCAAGGAATATAAAGCAGAAGTGTTAGACGCGCAAAGTTTGGCTGTGGGGGGTTTAAAAGTAGTGGGAGTCGCTTCGGCAGCCAGTCAGGGAACCCTAGGATTAATTGGTCTTTTCGGTACTGCTAGTACAGGAACAGCAATTAGTGGACTTAGTGGGGTAGCCGCTTGGAATGCTACCTTAGCATGGTTAGGAGGTGGTTCTTTAGCTGCCGGTGGTGGTGGTATGGCCCTGGGAACAGTGGTTTTAGGAGGTATTACCGTCGGACCTGCTTTAATGATTGGTGGTTTTGTCTTAGGAGGAGAAGGGAAAAAGGCCCTAACTAAAGCTATCGAATACGCCAAGGAAGTGGATAATAAAATAGCTCAGTTAGATAAAAGTAAGGGTTTTTTAGGACAAGTTCAGCGCAGAATTAAGGAGTTACAATACCTCGTTAATAGTCTGAATAGTAGAGCTATTAAGAGTTTAACCGAACTGGAGTCACGAGCTAATTTTAATCCTCATCTAGAGGAAGATGCAGCCAAGTTTCGGGAGCTGCTACTTTTAATTAAAGCTTCATCGGAAATCATGAAACTACCCATCCTAGACGAAAAGGGAAAATTAACCAAAGCAACGGAAAATCTCCAAGAAAAGTACCGCCATCTCTTAAAAAACTAATAATTATTCTTGAAAATCTATGAATGTTATCAACTGGTGAATCGCTCTTTATCCTCTGGTGATAATCAAAAACTTTCCTTGATTTTAGAAGAAATTACTATCTTATTTTGCTCTATTTCTTTGAGAAATTTCATTCAATTATCGACGGGAAAAGCCGCGTTAAAGGATGCTAATCACTGTTGGGAATTTTAATTAATTATCTGTCAATATCTAATACTAAATCTGGTTAGTAAAAACTGATTATTTATTCTCCCTTTTGCCTGAGTGCCTGTCCTGATATGTAGCCTATACTCGACGGATTTAGTATTACTTATACCAAGATAAAAAAAGGTGGGACTTGCCCACCTTTGTCACTAAACTATTGTCCTTTCTCCACTGCTGCCACCATCAATAAAGTTTTGAGGACAGAATCAGGATTAAGACTGATGGAATCGATGCCTAATTCCACTAAAAATTGAGCAAATTCGGGGTAATCACTGGGGGCTTGACCACAGATACCAATTTTGCGATTATGGGCTTTAGCGGTTTCAATGGCCATTTTCACCATGCGTTTAACTCCCTCATTCCGTTCATCAAAAAGATGGGCAACTAGGGCAGAATCCCGATCTAATCCTAAGGTTAATTGGGTCAAATCATTAGAACCGATCGAAAATCCGTCAAACACCTGAGCAAATTGGTCGGCAAGAATTACATTACTTGGTAACTCACACATCACATAAACTTGCAAACCATTAACCCCGCGTTCGAGACCATTTTTCGCCATTTCTTCGAGGACTCTCATCCCTTCTTCGGGAGTACGACAGAAAGGAATCATCGGAATCACATTAGTTAATCCCATGTCTTCGCGGACCATTTTCAGCGCCCGACATTCCAAAGCGAAAGCCTCGCGATAATTAGGATCAGTATAACGGGAAGCGCCGCGCCAACCGATCATCGGGTTTTCTTCCTTGGGTTCAAAGGGTTTGCCCCCCAATAAATTAGCGTATTCATTGGATTTAAAATCAGACATCCGCACAATTACATCTTTGGGGTAAAATGCGGCTGCAATCATGGCAATCCCCCGGGCCAATTTATCGACGAAAAATTGGGGTTTATCCTCGTAGTGTTTGGTTAATTCGGCGATTTGGTCTTTTACGTCTCCTTCTTCCAATTCGTGGAATTTCAGCAAGGCGCTGGGGTGGGCCTGAATATGGTTAGCGATAATGAATTCTAGACGGGCTAAACCGACCCCTTGGGCAGGAATATCGGCAAAAGCGAAGGCTTTTTCGGGATTACCGATATTCATGAGGATTTTTGTCCGAGTTTGGGGCAAATTATCCAGGGGAGTTTCAAGAATTTCAAAGGGTAGCAATCCGAGGTAAACTTTCCCTTCATCCCCTTCCGCACAGCAAACGGTGACTTCCTGACCGGTTTTAATCGTTTCCGTGGCATTATTGCAACCCACGATCGCCGGAATGCCCATTTCTCGTGCGATAATAGCGGCATGGCAAGTACGACCACCCTGATTAGTAACGATCGCGCTTGCTTGTTTCATAATCGGTTCCCAGTCGGGATCCGTGCGATTGGTGACGAGAACTTCTCCCGGTTTAAAGTTGTTGATTTTATCTACACTGAGGATAACTCTGGCTTTTCCTTGACCGATTGCCGCACCTACACTCCGTCCCACCGCTAAAACTTGACTTCTTTGCTTAATCTCGTAGGATTTAAGGATATTAGCGGCTTTTTGTGATTGTACGGTTTCTGGACGGGCCTGAACGATAAAGAGTTCTCCCGTGATCCCATCTTTTGCCCATTCGATGTCCATGGGGGTGTAGGTTCCGCGCACTTGCGAGTAATGTTCCTCGATTTGGGCTGTCCAACGGGCTAAAGTAAGGATTTCTTGGTCATTAATGCAGAATTGATCCTGTTCTAGCTTGTTAACTCGGATATTCTTGGTTAGACGCGATCCTCCATCATCGTAGATCATCTTGATCGCTTTACTGCCGAGGCGTTTGTCGAGGATGGGTTTGTAACCGTTTTTAAGAGTGGGTTTAAAAACCAGATATTCGTCGGGGTTAACGGCTCCTTGCACGACATTTTCCCCTAAACCGTAGGCTGCCGTGATTAAAGCGGCATTTTTGAACCCTGTTTCCGTATCGATGGAAAACATCACCCCAGAGGTGGCTAGATCTGAACGCACCATTTTTTGGACACCGACGGAAAGGGCGACGGCAAAGTGATCGAAACCGTTATGATGACGGTAGGAAATAGCGCGATCGGTGAATAAAGAGGCAAAACATTTATGGCAAGCTTCTAAAACTCCCCTCACCCCTTGCACGTTGAGATAGGTTTCCTGTTGTCCGGCAAAACTCGCTTCGGGTAAGTCTTCGGCGGTGGCGCTCGATCGAACGGCCACATCGATGGAATGATAGAGATCATCGCCATAACGTTCACAGAGTCGGCGATAGGCAATAGCGATCGCATGACTTAAATCATCGGGGAACGGTGTATTGAGGATTAATGTGCGTGCTTGTTTACCTTTTTCTTGCAGGTTCTGCACATCGTTTTCGTCTAAATCTTGGAAAATTTGTCTTAATTGTGCGTCTAGTCCGGCTTTTTCGACAAAGTGACGGTAAGCGTAAGCGGTGGTGGCGAATCCTGTGGGTACATTAATCCCTTTTGGGGTTAATTGTTGGATCATTTCGCCTAATGAGGAGTTTTTCCCACCGACTAATCCCACATCTTTGCTGTCTACTTCTTCAAACCACAGAATTAATGCTTGTTCTCTAGAGGTTCTCGCAACATCTTGTAATAGCATCGTAAGTATTTTTACCTCTGTACTTTATACTTTCAGTTTAGCGACATACCATCTTCAAAAATCCTTGAGTTTGATATTTATTTACAAAACTATATAATAGCCAACTCAGCCACGATTACCCTATCTCTAAGGGGTTTAATTGTCTAGGTACTTAACACAAAAATTAATAAACTAATCAGGAATCTCAACAGTAACTTTCCTCAATGATAGCCTTAGTTATCTCAAAATAGTTACAGCAGTTATCTCAATGGTGAGATAGGAAGTTTTCGTTTTGGGGAGTCGGTCGTCAGCAGTCAGGAGTCAATACCAAATTAGGTTATACTTTTTTTTACGAGAAGGGCTGTAATTTAGCAATACGTCACCTTCAGTTTTAGGCATTTTCAAAGTCTGATATAGCGTTTCCTAAGCTAGTGAGGTACACATATTTTTCTTCCCTTTTGACTTTTGCCTCTTGCCTTTTGCCTAAAACCCATAACTTTTGTACCTCAGCAGACTGAAAAACGCTATAATAGTTCTTCTTCTGTCAATTCAATCATCCCTACGCCAAAATCGGTCAATCTCAATAAAAAATTAACCCTATCCACTCCTAATAAATTGGCAGCTATACCCGATAAAATACGTTTCATCTCAAAGAGTTTTACTACCATAGCCCAGGTTGCTTCTCTCTCGAATTCCTCGCGGTTTTTTTGAAGAAAGTCGGGTAAATTTTCAGGATAATTTATGGTGAGTTGTAAAGCCATATCTCGTGCTATATTTATCTAATTTTTCTAGGTTGGATTTCACCTAGTTTAGCTCAATCCAACCTAGATTTATTTATAGTTTTGTAATGGTGACATCAACAGTTTTAACCGTAGTTCCCAAACTGGATAAAGGAGGTTGAATTTCCTGTTCATTACCCACCACAAGAGTCACAATTTGATTCGGTTGTAGATATTGTTGGGCCACTCGTTGAATATCGGCAATTGTCACCCCTTTTACCGCTTGTTGATAACGGAAAATAAAATCTTGGGGATAACCATAGTATTCATAGGTCATCAATCGCGATAAATTTTGAGCGGGTTTCTCAAACTTAAAAACAAAAGAATTGAGAATAGCATTTTTAGCATCTGCTAATTCTTTTGCGGTAACGGGTTGATTGCGAAGGCGCTCGATTTCGCCTAAAATTGCCTTAATAAAAGGTACGGTAGCATCCGTGCGAGTTTGACCTCCGGCAATAAATAAACCGGGATAATCATAACGACTATTCCAGATACCATAGACAGAATAAGCTAATCCTTGACGGGAACGCACTTCATTAAATAAACGACCACCAAAACCGCTTAAAATCTCATTTAATACCGTTAAAGCGGGATAGTCTGGACTATCCAAACGACCCCCAAGATGACCTAATAAAACGCTACTCTGGGTTAATTGGGGTTGATTGACAACAAAGACACCTTGAAGATTTTTTTGGGTTGCCGAAGGGGTGACAATTTTAGGGGTAGTGGCGGGATTTTTCCAATCGCTAAAAGTCTTATTGATTAATGCTTTCATCGACTGAGAATCAAAATCACCGACAATTCCTAAAATTATTTGGTCGGGACGGACATAGGTACGATAAAAATCAATTAAATCCTGACGGTCAATATTAGCTAAAGTGCTATATTCTACAGTACGAGCGTAGGGGCTATTATCACCATAGACTAGCTTTTTAAACTCCCGACTAGCAATATCACTGGGATCATCATTACGTCGGGCAATCGCCCCTTTTTCCTGAACTTTGGCTAATTCCACTCTCTGATTTTCAAAAGCTGGGGAACGCAAAACCTCGGCAAAGAGATTAAAAACTGCTTCTAAATCTTCACTAAGAGCGTTAAAACTAGCAGTTCCAGAGTTAAGATCGATCGAGGTTTCTACGAGGGCTGCTCTTTGTTCTAATAATTGATTTAAGACATTAGAAGAATGTTTTTCTGTGCCACCGCTACGCAGCACGGTTCCAGTAATATCGGCTAATCCGACTTTTTCCCCCGGTTCTAATCTTCCTCCCGTCCGAATCATCGCCGTACCACTCACTAAAGGTAAGCTCCGATCCTCCACTAAATAAACCACCATACCATTATCTAGTTGATAGCGCTCGTATTGGGGAACTGTAACTTCAGGAAGGGGAGGAAAAGTTAAATCGGTAAAATGTCGCGGGGTTTGGGCAATTGCCGGGGAACGAAAAGCTAGGACACCTATCAGGGTGATCAGGATTAAACCTAGCCATTGTAAGCGTTTTTTCATGATTTGAGTGAAAATTATCGAGAGGAATAGATAAGAGGGAGCAAAAGGCAAACCTGGCCGCTTTTTGCTTTTTACGGTAGTCCTCAAGAAGTAATGATGATAGAATAGTCGCTAAAAATCAAGTGTCTCTCCGCTATGCCTAATTGTCCAAAATTCCCTACGGATCGGGGGGGATCTAGTATTTTATCCATCACTATAATTCCTCTTTGGATTTATCATTACTTGTTTAGCACTACCAATTTCCATCAGATTCTTGAGTATTTTCGTTCCCCCTACAAACCCATTCTAAACTAGGGGTCGGCATTGCTGCTCTGGCAGCGCCCTGAGCATTCAAACTCTCGAACTTGTTTTTATAGGGACTCGAACCATCGACGCGCTGATATTCTGGGATTCTCGTAGGCCATGACCCTAACTTATTTGTCACTATAAGTCAAGCTCAACCTCTTACTTATTGCCAAAAAAGCTTTATTTATTTTTTTCTGTTGGACGTTGCTCAATCAAGCGATGCGGATAGCATCGTCTGGGGCTTGATATTGTTTTATTTTAGCCTCAAGTTAAACTCTAGGATAAACATTGACGCTAAAATTTCAAAAATAGACCCATATATGTAGTTAAAGCCGTCCGGCCCTAAGCTCAAGGACGGGGAACCTTAAACCCAGATTTTCGGTAAAATCTGTAAGCTTTTAAATGAACAGAAAATCTCCAGACGGCAAATGTTTGCACAAACGAACCTCCTTGAGGAGTGGCAAGAGGCAGTAGAAGCTGATAGGCAAATCGCCATTCCGGGCGATTACCGACCTGAACAAGGAAATTACAGATTTTTTCAAGCTACGATCAAAGATTTTGTATCGAAAAATACAAAAACGGTCAAAGTGACTGTTTAGGATGGTTTTTTTGAGAAGCTTAAGAACTGATCCATACATCAAAGGAGTTTTCCATGCCCGAAACGCCACAAGAAGTCTTGAAAATGATTCAGGACAACAATATTAAGATTATTGACCTGAAATTTATTGATATGCCTGGTATCTGGCAACATTGCTCGTTCTACTACGATCAAATCGATGAAAGCTCTTTCAGCGATGGTGTTGCCTTCGATGGTTCCAGTATTCGCGGTTGGAAAGCAATTAACGAGTCCGATATGGCCATGGTTCCCGATCCCACCACTGCTTGGATCGATCCCTTCTACAAGGAACCTACCCTAAGCATGATCTGTAGCATCAAAGAACCGAGAACCGGTGAATGGTATAGCCGCGATCCTCGCTCTATTGCTCAGAAAGCGCTCGATTATCTTAGCAGTACCGGTTTAGGTGATACCGTCTATTTTGGACCGGAAGCAGAATTTTTCCTTTTTGATAGCGCTCGTTTCGACCAAACCGCCAACTCGGGCTATTACTACATGGATAGTGTCGAAGGTCGTTGGAATAGCGGTAAAGACGAAAAAGACGGAAATCTTGCCTATAAACCCGCCTACAAACAGGGTTATTTTCCCGTTAGTCCCACCGATACCTCTCAAGATATCCGCACGGAAATGCTCTTAACCATGGCCGACTGCGGAGTTCCCATCGAAAAACATCACCATGAAGTCGCTACCGGTGGTCAAAACGAGCTAGGGATTAAATTCTCTACCCTAGTACGGGCCGCCGACTACTTGATGACCTATAAATACTGCATCAAGAACGTGGCCAAGAAATACGGTAAAACCGTCACCTTTATGCCTAAACCCATCTTTGGTGATAATGGTTCTGGGATGCACGTTCACCAGTCTATCTGGAAAGATGGTCAACCCCTGTTCGCTGGGGATAAATACGCCGGACTTAGCCAAATGGCACTGCACTACATCGGTGGTTTGCTTAGACACGCTCCCGCGCTCTTAGCTTTAACTAACCCCACCACCAACTCTTACAAGCGTCTCGTCCCCGGTTTTGAGGCCCCTGTAAACCTAGCCTACTCCCAAGGTAATCGCTCCGCTTCGATTCGGATTCCTTTATCGGGAAGCAACCCGAAAGCCAAACGTTTAGAATTCCGTTGTCCTGATGCGACTTCTAACCCCTACCTCGCTTTTGCCGCCATGCTCTGTGCCGGTATCGATGGGATTAAAAATCAAATCGACCCCGGGGAACCCCTTGATGTGGATATCTACGAACTCAGCCCCGAAGAATTGTCAAAAATACCCTCTACCCCCGGTTCTCTAGAAGCAGCTCTAGAAAGTCTCGAAAAAGATCACGCTTTCTTGACCGATTCTGGTGTTTTTACCGAAGACTTTATCCAAAACTGGATCACCTACAAACTCGATAACGAAGTTAACCCGATGCGCTTACGTCCCCACCCCTACGAGTTCTCTCTCTACTACGATGTCTAAGGTTTGATTGAATAATCATTAATCCTAGGGTGGGCTTTTGTCTGCCCTTTTTTTCCGAATCAGCAAGGGGTTGGGGGTTGGGGAGTAGGGGAATTATGAATTATGAATTATGAATTATGAATTATGAATTATCTCAACTTCCACCGTATAAATGTACTAGCTATGGCTAAAAGTCTTACAGAGCCTGAGTTAAAGCAATGTAATACTAATAAACTACTGGGTACAAACTCCTGAAAACCTTACGCAGATAGCGTTTGAGGCAAAATTTTTCAAATTCGACCTTTAGACAATTATAGCTTGTTTTGGGGCAGAAAACCAGCAAAAACATGGCTACAGAGGGAATCGCTTACTCTAGAGATTAATGACACTATCTGTTACAATCAGGTTAGCGATCACTATACAGCCAACTCTACGGAATCGCTCTACTCCAGATACAGTCAACGGTACAGCCATTTTCAAGCGAAAAATGTACCCAGTAGCCTCTTTTCAGTTTTTTCTTAGAAGCTCCATGTAGTAAGGATTTTGTTAATTTTTTAGTATTTCTGTATGGGGGAAGTTCAGAATTATGAATTATGAATTGGGGAGTGGGGGAATTATGAATTATGAATTATGAATTATGAATTGGGGAGTGGGGGAGCGGGAAGTGGGGAGCGGGGGAGATGGGATAATAAATAAAAGCTGAATACTGAATACTGAATACTGAATACTGAATAGTGACTCCTGAATACTGCCTAATCAAACAACAATCTTAAGCTTGATCTCCTCAGTCCTCAACAGTGATACAATTGCCGTCATAGCTAGGGGTGTCTGGGATAATCAGGCTGAGAAAGACCCTTAGAACCTGAGACTGGGTAATTCCAGCGTAGGGAAGCTGTTTACAGAGGAAATAAAATTATGAGACAAGAATGGGTTGCCCCCCGGCGCGGACAAGCAAATGTATCGCAAATGCACTACGCCCGTCAGGGGATAATTACCGAAGAGATGACGTATGTGGCAAAACGGGAAAATCTCTCTCCCGAATTGATTCGCAGCGAAATCGCCCGAGGAAGACTGATTATTCCCGCTAATATCAATCACCTCAACCTCGAACCCATGGCGATCGGTATTGCTTCTAAGTGTAAAGTTAATGCTAATATCGGGGCTTCCCCTAACTCCTCGAATATTAACGAAGAACTGGAAAAATTACACCTAGCGGTCAAATACGGCGCCGATACGGTGATGGATCTCTCCACCGGGGGCGGTAATTTGGACGAAATTCGCACCGCGATTATCAATGCTTCTCCCGTCCCCATCGGTACTGTACCCATCTATCAAGCGGTGGAAAGCGTTCACGGTAATATTGAAAAACTGACCGCCGAAGATTTCCTCCACATTATCGAAAAACACGCCCAGCAAGGGGTAGACTACATGACGATTCACGCGGGAATCCTCATCGAACACCTGCCTTTAGTTAAAACTCGTCTGACCGGGATCGTCTCCCGGGGCGGTGGTATTATTGCTAAGTGGATGTTACACCACCACAAGCAAAATCCTCTCTACACCCATTTCGACGAAATTATCGAGATTTTCAAGCGTTATGACGTTTCTTTTAGTCTCGGTGACTCCCTGCGTCCCGGTTGTACCCACGATGCTTCCGATGCAGCCCAATTAGCGGAATTGAAAACCCTCGGCCAACTGACGCGCCGCGCTTGGGAACACGATGTACAGGTGATGGTCGAAGGACCGGGCCATGTTCCCATGGATCAAATTGAGTTTAATGTGAAAAAACAGATGGAGGAGTGTAGCGAAGCACCTTTCTATGTTCTTGGTCCCCTTGTCACCGATATTGCTCCAGGGTACGATCATATCACTTCGGCGATCGGGGCGGCTCTGGCGGGTTGGTACGGGACGGCGATGTTATGTTATGTCACCCCGAAAGAACATCTCGGTTTACCCAACGCTGAAGATGTGCGAAATGGCTTAATTGCCTACAAAATAGCGGCTCATGCGGCAGATATCGCCCGTCATCGTCCAGGAGCGCGTGATCGTGATGACGAACTCTCCATCGCTCGTTATAATTTTGATTGGAATCGTCAATTTCAGTTATCCTTGGATCCCGATCGCGCTAAGGAATACCACGATGAGACTTTACCCGCAGATATCTATAAGACTGCGGAGTTTTGTTCGATGTGTGGACCGAAATTCTGTCCCATGCAAACTAAAGTCGATGCCGATGCGAT
This sequence comes from Microcystis sp. 0824, assembly GCF_003112475.1. Taxonomy (NCBI): domain Bacteria; kingdom Bacillati; phylum Cyanobacteriota; class Cyanophyceae; order Chroococcales; family Microcystaceae; genus Microcystis; species Microcystis sp. 0824. Next base: position 33,975 of record NZ_BDSM01000018.1, read on the forward strand.
TACGGAATTAGAGAAGTTTCTCGCTAGTCAGAATCAAGACAATTTAACCCCGGTTTAAAGGGGAGTTATTGAAAGGGCTGACTTGATTTCAGCCCTATTCCTAGGATAAAAGTCAAAATTCTGGGAATAACCGCCATTTTTTTGATTAATTGACCCGTTTTTCTAGATATTGACCGATCATCAATTCTTGACCGGCGCGAGAGATAATAGTTTGTCGGGTGCGATATTGTTGACCGATGAGTTTAATTTCTTCTTCAAAGACAGAACCGGCGTATTCTGTTCTCAGACAGAGAGTAGAGGGGTTAGGAAAGGTATAAATAGCGCTAACGGGTTTATCCGTCGCAAATCCCCGATCGCGATAGAGAATATTATCTAAAATACCGAATATAGTCGAACCGTTGGAGGGTTTTTTACTCTGGGGACGGAGATAATTACTTTGCCAGGTGACTTCCGTGCCACCTAATAAAGTTGTATCTTCCAGATGATGTAAACGGGCAAGTTGAATTAATGGTTCGCTGCCTTGGGGTAAATATTTAATCTCGATGGCGCTGATAACTTCTTGGGGTTCCGTTTCTTGGGTGAGGGTGTAATAACGTCTCTGGGATTGCCAGCGTCCTTCTGTCTGCTTAAAAAAGGCTAAAGCCGAGGTTTCCAGCGATAATTGGGCGGTTTGAATTAATGTCATAGAAATAAAACCTTTCCTGTTTTTTGGTAGATCAGATTTGTTATCCTTTGTCAAGAGCTTGCCAGAGAATTGTTACACATCTTAATACAATTATAACCTTGCCTGGAAATTAAGTGGTAGGGGTGTTGAGGGAAATAATTCGGTAAAAGTCGCATAGATACAGCAGTTACAGGGAAAAAACGGGATAAGATTGCTAAAACCTGTGAGCTTATCCTAGTTACTTCCATTTACTCTTATCTATCGATTAATTCTGTCAAATTGGCTACAGTCAGGCCGAGGTTCTTCCCCCAACCTCTTTTTTACTTTTTACTTGTCACTCGATCTGTCCAGTCTTGGTATTGTTAAAAGTATAGAACCTCCGAAAAAGGTCTCAACTCCGTGCAGTTAAAACAAGTCATCATCGCTCACAAGGCCAACCATCCCCAAAGTAAAGCATGGGCGGAAAAATGCGCTAAACAGTTAGAAGCCCGTCAGTGTAAAGTTTTAATGGGACCCAGTGGCTTTAAAGATAATCCCTATCCGGTATTTTTAGCCTCAGCATCGGGAAAAATCGACCTCGCCATCGTTTTAGGCGGAGATGGAACCACTTTGGCCGCCACTCGCTATTTAGCTCACGAAGACATTCCAATTTTAGCGGTGAATGTCGGCGGCCATCTGGGATTTTTAACGGAACCTTTTGAGATTTTCCAAGATACGGAGACGGTCTGGGAGCGTTTACAATCCGATCACTATGCGGTACAACAACGGATGATGTTAAAGGCCAGAATCTATGAAGGGGATAAAAGAAACCCAGAGGCAGTGAGCGAGGCATTTTATGCCCTGAATGAGATGTGTGTGAAACCCGCTAGTATCGATAGGATGCCCACCTCGATCCTCGAAATTGAAGTGGACGGGGAAATAGTAGATCAGTACCAAGGGGACGGTTTATTAGTGGCTACTCCCACGGGGTCCACCTGTTACACCGCTTCCGCTAATGGTCCGATTATACACCCCGGCATGGAAGCGATCGCTGTCACCCCGATTTGTCCCTTGAGTCTCTCCAGTCGGCCGATTGTCATTCCCCCGGCATCTCTGGTCAGTATTTGGCCTCTGGGAGACTACGAATTAAACACTAAACTCTGGATGGATGGCGCTTTAGCCACTTCCATTTGGCCCGGGCAATGGGTGGGAGTTACCAAAGCTGAAAAATTCGCCCAATTTATTATCCTGCGGGAAAGCTATTCTTTTTATCAGACTCTACAGGAAAAATTACAATGGGCCGGGGCGAGAATTCATTATGATGGCAATCGTCATAATTAGGGTTTGCGGCAAAAAGTTTTTCGTGGGTGTAGGGTGTAGGGTGTAGGGTTTTACCGATTTTGAGGGGGTCAATTACCTAATTTTCAGGGAAAAAGTCCAGAAATTTTCCCCCCAATCACTCCAATGGTTGGCACTTTTTGAGGTCAAAAAAATCTAAAAACCTTATCCAACAAGGTTTTTAGATTTATTCAGCCAACCCTAATTACCGAGATACCGGTGGGGATCGTTAAAAGTTGAGCGAGTCCAAGGAGCAAAAAGCACCTTGAACCCCGGCAAATAGAGGGTCAAAAGTTGTCAAAATATTTGACAAAGTTGCCACTTTATGGTAAGAAATTGGGTTATTCTTGTCCTGTAAATTTTAAATTTCATCCCATCCAGTTAAGCCAGAAGACATAACATAACTGGTAACGGTTGCTTCAAAAAAGTTAGCTTTGGTGTGGCCTTCTTTTTTGGTATCGGAGAAGCGTTCCAGATGGGTATAGGGACTTTTTTTATACTTTTCTTCCCTGTATAAAGGCTCAAGTCCGATCGCTTTTAGTCGAATATTAGCGAGGTATTTGGTGTACTGTTCGGTACTGTATTCGGTAATACCTAAAATGTCGTTGCCAACAATGTGATTAGTCCAGCGACATTCGTGTTTAACGGCACTATCGAACATCTCATAAATCTGTTCAACAGAATGGGGAAAAATTGCCATGGCTTCGGGAATAAGTTTCTGATACAAACGGACGTGACTTAATTCGTCCCGGTTGATCATTTTGAAAACGTCAGCACTACCGGACATTAGCTGTCGAGAAGCAAGATTATAGAAAAAGATGACGCAACTACCCATCCTTTCAGAGTGGGGCTAGAACATACCATTATCTTCTTGAACCTTTTCTTGAATCGATAGAGCGTATTGGATAACTATTATCATCCAAGACTTTTACAGAGTAAATTCCTGCGTTAATCTTTCTGATAACAGATTCTGATTCCCATCCGAACATTGCCGCTATCTCAGAGAAAGAGATATTTGTGTCAGACAGCAGTTCATGAATTAACCTTAACTCATCTATAGAGAGTTTTTTTCGTTTTACAGTGCTGCGTCTGATTGGATAGGTTATTGATGGATCGTACCAAGCTTTTCCACAATTGATATCAGATATAGTAGAGGCATCAATATTAAAAAACTCTGCAATAACGGAAAACTTAGTTTTCTCTGTCTTGAGGATTAGCTTTATTTCATTGACTTGTATCAAAGAAATTTTTTCATTCCCACTATACAGACATTCGTTATACCCGCACTCAATAGAGTTAAGCTTGTTTATCCAATAACTTTCTCTTTCCCTTAATCGACAAAGAGTTACTCCAGACTCTAGTATCTGAAAGTAAAATTTTTCAGGATACTTTTTTAACTCTGGGTAAAATCTCAATGATTCGTCTCCACTACTTGATAGCAACAAGTGTTGACCTATCCTTTGTGGAAAATTTCGGGTACACCCAACATACGCTCTTTCGTTTTCAAGGTTCTGCACTTTGTAAATAACACCAGTCTCCATATCTGTAAAAAAACTTTTTACATTTATAATTATGGCATATTTACCAAGCGGAAGAAGATACTCACCCTCTGTTCGTTGAACCTTCCCCTTTAAAATAGAGGCTTGGCTGCTGATTACCCATTGTTTTTAATAGCTGCCTTACGGCTTTTATTAAATCCCTTAACTTTTTTCTGCTCTCGCTCCTTTACGCTTATCTTTTCAGACTTCGCTTTGGTTTAAGGGCTTTAGGGCTTCCCAGCAATTTGGCGAGTTTTAACTAACACCTCACGATGCTAGTGGGCTACCTCATTATTTAACCCGTTATAAAAATACAAACTCTCTAGCAAATAATCGGCAAGAAGGGCGATAAAATAGCTTTCAGTAGTTTGTTTGTCGATGTATTGCTGGTAGAGACTAGCGATAAATTGACAGCGATCCTTGAGAACTTTATCGGTGCGCCAAAAGTCATAAACTTCACCTCTACGATCCGAGGGAATAATCGTTTCAATTAGGTATTGATAACTTTGATTGTGCATGGCCTCTTGAGAAATTTGTTCCGCCATACAAAGACTAATTTCTGGCGCAGTGACGCTACCTTTTAGGTGAGGAATGTTGCAGGTTTGCACGGAATCAAGAAAAGTTAGATAGGACAAAATACCATCATAAGCATATCTTTCTTCGTCGGTAAGATGCCCGTATTCAGTCACGTCTTGAGTGATATCTAATCGTTGCGGTCATTTATGTTCAATTAGGTTCGCTACCCCTAACCCGCTTTATTCAAGCTGCCATCTGTCACCAAATGGATCGGACTATATCATCATCCTTTGCTTATACAAAGGAGTCCCCCGCTTCGACAGTCAATCGCTTACTGCCTACTTTACTTAGTCAGATATGATCTGCTGTTCATTAGTCTCTACACCTTCTGCTTTTTTTCTAGCAGCTTGGCACGGTATTGTCTGTGGTGCAAAATCCTGTGACAGTTGGAACACAAGAGAATACACTTATCTAATTCCTTGAACACCTTTTCTTTCTTCAACATCAACATATCTGATGGGGTATATTCCTTCTCAGAGGGTTCGATGTGATGAAAATCAAAGGCCGCAATAGTGTCTTCCGTTACAGCCAATCCACATTCAGAACAGTACCCTCCTTTATAGAGGCAAAACTCAAGTTTTTTTTGGTTTTTAAACTGAGCATCTCTGTACTTCTGAGAATAATGTTTACTGTAAGTGGATCTTTTTTCTTTATTTCGCTCAATGTAGGCTTTTATTTTGGCGTTTCCTTCGCTTGATGCGTAATACTCTCGCTTGTATTCACAAGTACAGCTTTTACACCTTGCTACTGTCCCGCTTTTTAGCCTATTATCTTTGTGAAATTCAGAAATCGGTTTTGTGGTATGACACTTAGTGCAAGTCTTGCTTTCCATTTGTTTTGTTGTGCGATACATATTACACATTATAACAAATTTTCTTGCAAGATAGATCACAGAGTTTCACCGTTTTCAGGGGATTTAGTCTGGACTACCTTATTTAATCCAGAAATTTTCGCGCATTTGTTGATATAAACCCACCGCCCAGGTGTAGCGGACATCGTTTAACTGCATTAGGTTGGTGGTGTTACCAAACCAGATCGAACGGTTTTCGATCGCATCATCTCCCGCCGGATTGAAGATCGGGGAAATGGGCATCGAATGGCAAGAATTAACTAAATGTAAGGACATGATTACTTGGACATTATGGCACTTTTAGGTTATAGTAGATTTTCGGTAAAAAGTCAAATGGTTTGATTAGGGATAAATTCAAAATCTAGAGCTTCTGCCAAAGTAAATGGGCAATCCTTCGGGAATTTCTCTAGGTTTATCCCTGTTTCAATAGCGGCTTTTTTTCTAGTCTTATTAGAGCATTTTTTAAAATCATCTTCTGTTAAAAAAACTCTTAAGACTAGGGCTATTTTCTCAATCTTCTTCTATTCTTTCGCGATGATCAAAAAGGGTTAATTTACATTTTCTGGTTTGTTGTTCTGGTGCTTGTAAGTATTTTAGTAAATGCCATAAAATCACAGTCAGATTACTTTTTAATGCTTTCTGTTGACTGATAGACATAGATTTTATTTCGTCAATTAAATTCTCTAAATATAAATCAGAAAATTGATGATTTTCTAGTAAAAATATAGTTTTCTCTAACTAGAGATAGTAGTCTTTTTCCTATAAGTTCTTTTCCATAATTATCCCCATTATTTTGATATTTCAGGAAACCAATCCTCATTTAAAGCTTGTTCTATAATGCAAATTGCATCTAAACTGACCAAATTTTCAGCCATTCCCGATAATTCGATAAAAGAAATACGAGCTTCTTGAAAAGAGTTGTTAAAAATTTAAATCAGATAAGGCTGTAAACTAGTACTATCGGCAATAATTCTTTTTATGGCACGACGGAAATTCCTAATTTCATTTTTCGATCCTCTTTGATTATATTCTAATTCCGACTGCCAGTAAGCTAGTTTCAGCAAATGTTCTAATAACCGAGTTAAATAACTCTTTAAGCTTTGTCGTTGACTTTTGCCCATGTCGCTAATCTCCTCGATGAGATTATCTAAATCCAACTCAGAAAATTGATGATTTTCCAGTAAAGATCTGGTTTTCTCTATCCAGAGATAGTAATCCTGCTCGTATAAATCACTCTTCATTGCTTAATCCTCTCCGAGAAACTCAGGAAACCAATTTTCATCTAAAATTTGGTCAATTGATCCAATAGGTGTAGCACTTAAAAGTCTTTTATCGATGCCAGAACCTTCGACAAATAGATGGCAAGCATCCTCATAACATTGATCGAGAATCTCGGTGAGGTAAGATACTAAGTTTGTATTATAATTTCCATCCTTTTTGTTGCTAATAATTCTTTTTATTTGAATGCGAAAATTTAAAATCTCTCGTCGCCACTTGTTTTTATTGTAATCGCGCTTAGATTGCCAATAAGTTAATTTAAGTAAATGTTCCAAGAGTTTAGTTAGTAAACTCTCTAACTTCTGGCGTTCTCTTCTGGACATATCTTTTATTTCTTCAATTAAATTTTCTAAATCCAACTCAGAAAACTGGCGATTTTCTAGTAAAGATATGGTTTTCTCTAACCAGAGATAGTAATCCTGTTCGTATAAAGTCTTATCCATAGCTGTGATTACATTGATGAATAAGACTTATCTTAACCTTAATTAGCGCAACTAGAACAACTATCGTCAGACTCTCGAAAATTGTCCTTTTGTACGGTGCGGATATAATAAATCGCTTTACACCCCAATTCCCACGCCATGATTAGGGTATCAAAGATATCTTTAGCAGTGAGACAACGGTTGGGTTCTGCGGGGAAATAAACCCCTTCATTGAGGTTGAATAATAACTCCATAGAAATCCCCGTATCGATCCATTCTTGCATAGTAGCGATCGCTTTCACCACCTGCTGCTGTTCGAGATTTTTATTCTCTGGATAAAACCAGAAAGCTTCTTCAATAAAAGGCGGTGCGATGGGAACGGTTCCCTTTGCCCATTTATCGTAGAAAAAGCGACTATAAACCGGCAAAACACTAGCGGTACATCCCTGTACCAAACTAGAGGAAGTATTAGGAGCAATGGCGGTAATATGGGAGTTACGGATGCCAAATCGTTGAATATCTTCGGCTAATTGTTGCCATCTTTGCGGTTGCACCGCATTATTTAAAAACCATGCCACTGGTTTTGCACCGATTAATTTACCTTGACTCCATTCGCTGCCCAAGAAAGCTTGATAAGTGCCGCGTTCTTTGGCTAATTCCATCGAGGAATAGGTACACCAATAGCCAATTTCTTCAAATAAATTACTAATTTCTGACAGGTTATTGTAGGATAATTTCCGTTTAGCTAACCAGTCAGCCAATCCCATCGCCCCTACCCCAATAGTGCGATATTTATCGTTGTGGTTTTTAGCATTATCAAAGGGAGGATTAGTAATATCGATAGTATTGTCGAGAATCCTGACAGCAATTTGACAATTAGACTCGATTTCTTCCCTGTCGATGTTGGCTAAATTAAGGCTAACTAAATTACAGCAATGAGCAGTTTTATCGGGGGTGACATTCGAGAAACTCTCCGTGCATAAATTTACACCGGGGATATAGCCATCATGTTTATTAGGATTAGCCCGATTGATGGTATCTTTGAAAGCAATGTAGGGCATTCCTGTTTCCACTTGGGAACGCATGATACTTTTAAACAAGTCCCGGGCATTGATTTTTTTATAGAGGAGAATCTCTTTATCTAAATTAGCTTCTACTAAACGATAGGCCTCTTCAAATTCTTCCCCCCATAGTTCCGCTAATTCTATACCTAATTTATTGCGAACTTCGTAGGGATCTACTAATGTCCACTCGGCTTTAGTTATCACCCGACGCATAAATTCATCGGTGATAACTAATTGGGGAAAAACATCATAAGCTTTGCGTCTTTGATCACCGTTTTCTGTCTGCATTTCCAGAAATTCTGGCACATCTAAATGCCAGATGTCAACACCGATAGTTACTGCCCCGGCGCGTCTTCCCCCCTGATTTACTGCAATAGCTGTATCGTTGAGTAATTTAATCCAAGGAATAATCCCCCCGGAAGCGTTAGCTTTCCCCATTACCCAGCTACCAGTGGCGCGAATTCTACTTACATTCACCCCGACACCGCCACCATTTTTGGAGATGCGGGCAGCATTAGTAATCTCGCTGAAAATGCTTTCTAAACTGTCGTCAATTGAGAGGATAAAACAACTGGTTAGGGAACCTTTGGGAGTGCGTAAATTGGCTAAAATTGGGGTGGCAAGAGAGATTTTTCTTTGAGCAATCCCTTGATAAAATTTCTTCGCCCAGTGGAGTCTATTAGCCGGTTCTTCCACAATGGCAAGCAGCAAGGAACAGGTTAATAATGCCTCTTGGGGTAACTCATTTTTGAGTAAATAACGGCTAGTGATTAACAATGCGCCAGCGTAATCATAATCGATATCCCAATCGGGATTAATCCAAGAACCAGCTTCTTTTAATTCTGCCTCGGAATAGATGAGAATCCTTTCGTCGTACAGGCGATTTTTAACTTGAGTTTTGACAGTTTTCTCGTAATTTCCGTACTGATAACCCCGGGCTACCAAGGTATCTTTCCACAGACTCCAAATATGCAATCTTCCCGCCACATAGCGCCAATCCGGTTCCTCGGGACTACACATTTCTAGGGCGCAATTGATTAAATTATCCTGTATTTCCCTAGTGGTAATCCCATCCCGCAGGCGTGTGGTTAAACCCGCTTCTAAGGCAATAGAATTGACTTTTTTGCCCTCACAAGCCCACTCTACCACGTCACGAATTTTGCCGATATTTAAGCTTGTGGTGGAACCATCGCGCCGAATCACTCTAATTCCATGGCTGCCCATATTAGCTAAAGGGGTAGAACGAAAGGGTATTACTTCGTTATTTTTGTGAATGGAGACGGCAGTAGTCAAGGGCTTCGATTGCATAATTGGGAAATTGCGGCTTTAAAAAAAATTGACAAATTAATTTATTTGTACTAAGTTATTCTATCAGATTTTCTAGGAAAACACAATATCTAGCGTGTTAAATAATTTTATAACTCTATATGTGGTATAGCTAGGATTGTTTTGTTCCCTAAAACAGTGTTTTGGATGACATTTTCCGCAAAAAATTCTCGATTTTCTTGCTAGGATAGTTCTTATGTATGCTTGACAAAAAGATTTTTATTTGATATTACAAACAGATTGACAAAATATTTTTGATCCGATTCTGCATAATCTAAGACAAGAGTGGATTAAAAGTCAAATTTCCTCCGAGAACCTCTGAGAGAGTAAAATTTCTCTTTTCGCTATTTAGTGTCTTACCGCTAGAATAATAGGACAAAAACGCTATATATAGCGTCTAGCCAGTAGAGGACAAGGATGAAATATTTAGAAGAATGGCGTGGTAGCGGTGTGGATGCGGAGTTAATCGCTCTCAATGTCACCGGTTTAGCGGGGCTATCTCCCAGTGAATACCTACTCTACTCCCAAGAATTACCGCGACGCAATGATGGCAGGGTTAGGGATAGTATTCTCAAGCGTTATGAACATACCAGTCAAGGCGGTTGGTGGTGTTCAGGAATTGACTTATTAACGGGTAATTATGACCCTTGGGGCTGTTTTAAGCCCGATTTTCCCCGTTTAAGCTTCGATAAGGCTAAACCGATTAAGTACGAACATCCCCCCCAAACCCCTACGGGAGTCTTTGCTTTGCGGGTTCCCCTGAAAATTTGGCAAAGGATAGCCCAGCATATCAATGTTAATATTTTACCTGAAGAAGTGGATAATAAGCAAGAGGATCTCGGTTTTTGGTCCTGGGTAATCAAACATCCAGAGATACCTATTTGTCTTACGGAAGGAGCGAAAAAAGCGGGGGCATTACTAACAGCAGGTTATGTGACAATTGCCTTACCCGGGATTCACAATGGTTATCGTACTCCCAAGGACGAACTGGGTAGGAGAATCGGTAAATCTCATTTAATTCCGCAGCTAGAAAAATTGGCTAATTCCGGACGAAAGATTTATCTAGTTTTCGACCAAGAAACTAAACCGAAAACCCAACAAGCGGTTAATTTAGCTTTACAGAGAATGGGTTATCTATTCACTCAGGCTAACTGTGAGGTAAAGGTAGTTGCTTGGGATGCTGCTGACGGTAAAGGGGTGGATGATTTACTAATCAATCGAGGAGAAGATTACTTTAAACAAGTCTATCAAAAAGCTACCTCTTGGGAGATTTGGAAAGCAGCGAGTTTAAATAGTTTAACTCTCCCACCTCATCTAGAATTAAATAGCCGTTACTTGCCAGATATTGCCATCCCGACATCAGCGCAGTTAATGGCGATTAAATCGGCTAAAGGTACGGGAAAAACTGAGTTTTTAGCCAAGATAGTTAAACAGGCTATTGCCAATCAACAAAAAGTTTTAGTTATTGGTCATCGGGTGAAACTGGTAGAGGAGTTATGTCAACGCTTTGGTTTAAACTATATCAGCAAAATTAGGGATAATCCTGCGGCACAAATTTACGGTTATGGTTTATGTATTGACTCTCTCCATCCCCAATCACAAGCTAAATTTCAAGCGGAAGATTGGCAGGGAGCTATTATTATTATCGATGAGATCGAACAAGTTCTATGGCATGGTTTAAATGGGGATACTTGTAAAAGTAATCGTGTGGCAATTTTAAAATCCCTAAAGTCCCTGCTGCAAACTGTGGTCAGCAGTGGGGGTAAAGTCCTAGTTGCCGATGCTGATTTAAGTGATATTTCCCTAGATTATTTAACTTCTTTAGCGGCAATTAAACTAGACACTTTTTTGATTATTAATGAGTGGAAACCTAGTTATCAGGAAGCTTGGCGAGTTTATAACTACTCTGATAATAGTCCTCAACAGCTAGTTAATGATTTAGTCAAACATATTAAAGAGGGAGGAAAACCTTTCGTTTGTCTATCAGCACAAAAATTAACCAGCAAATGGGGAACAATTACCCTAGAATCATATCTAAAAAAGCAATTTCCTCACAAGAAAATTCTGCGGATAGACTCAGAGTCATTGCAAGATTCTAGTCACGATGTCTATCAAGTGATTGGCAATTTAAATCAGTTGTTGCTTAACTATGATATAGTTCTAGCTAGTCCCGCGATCGAAACGGGAATTAGTATTGATATTCAGCAACACTTTTCCTCGGTTTGGTGTTTAGCACAGGGAATTCAGAATCCCACTTCTATCGCTCAATTTTTAGGGAGAATTAGAGAGAATATTCCTCGTTATATTTGGTCAGCAGTGTACGGATTTAATCAGGTGGGCAATGGTTCCACTTCTATCCCCAAACTTCTCACCTCTGGACACCGATTAACGGAGGTTAATATTCGCTTACTACACCAATCAGATTTAGAATCTCTGGAGGATTTAGATACAACTTTTCAAGCGGAATCTCTACTCTGCTGGGCTAAAATGGCCGTGCGAGTCAATGCTTATATGCTTAATTATCGTCAGTCAATTCTAGAGATTTTACAAGCAGAAGGTCATAGAATTAAAGAACGAAATCAGGAAGAAGAACTAGACATAACTAATCAGTTAACGGAAGCAATTGAAGAAATTATGGAACATAATTATCGTTCTGAATGTGATGCGATTGCCAGCGCAGCCGAGATAACGGAATCAGAGTGTCGTCTGCTAAAAAAACAGTTAGTTAAGTCAGTAAAAGAAAGGAGAATTATCAGGAAATATGACCTATACAAACGCTATGGAATCCCCGTCACACCACAATTAGTAATTAAAGATGATCAAGGATGGTATCAAGAACTACGCTTACATTACTTTTTGACAATTGGGCGACAATTTTTGTGTGATCGAGATGCTTTAATTGCGCGTAAACTGATAGAATCAGGTCACGGAAGTTTATTTATTCCCGATTTTAATAGTAGTCAATTAGGAGTGATTATCGGGACGTTAGAATTGTTGGGAATTTCCGTATTATTAGCTAACCCAGAAAGAGAATTAAATAATCATGATGCCGATTTACAAAAAATGGCGGAAATCGCCATTAAAAACCGTAACGAGATTAAAACTATCACCAAGATTAATCTCTCTAATACTTCCCGTCCCCTGACAATTATTCGTAATTTTTTAAACTTGTTAGGTTATAAATTAACCAGCAAGGGCAGCCAGAGAATTGCTAAAAAATCCCTAACAGTTTATCAGATTGTTGCACCTCAGGATGGTAGAGAACAAGTGTTTCAACAATGGTTATTTAGAGACGAAAAATGTGCGGGAAGTTCCGAGTTTTGGTATGAATAAGGTTTCTAGGGACTTGTTATAGCGTTTTTCAGTCTGCTGAGGTACAAAAGTTATGGGTTTTAGGCACTCATGCAAGAGGCAAAAGGCAAAGGGGAAGAAAAACAGGTGTACCTCACTAGCTTAGGAAACGCTATATAGCAATTCCCATAGTTGTGAGGTACAGAGTCTTAGGTTTTGAGGAGTCAGGAGTCAGGGGTCAGGATTCGGGATTCAGGAGTTAAGATTTTGGTGTACCTCATGAGATTGGGAAACGCTATATACAAATAATTAACCTTATATCTTGTGAAAAAATTAAGATCGATGTCGGCTGTATTAGCGCAGCTTGATGCAGATTAAATTGTTAATTTTGACACAATACAAGGCGTTGCTCAATCAAGCTATGAATACCAACTGTGCATCCTATCTAAAAGTTAGTTTGCCAGAAGATTCCTATCTCAAATCAGCAACGCCAACCCCTGCCAACCGAAACCGATACCCACCCCCAAACCACCGGCTAAAACAGCGATCGAAACGGGATTAAATCCATTTAATAGAGTTTAGATTTGATAGGGATTACCCAAGCGATCCACAAAAACATTGTAATCTAAGGGTAAACGCCCCGGATTAAGCCGTGGTTCCGCCGCGTAACCGATGGGAACGACAACAGCGATCGCCAGATGGGGATGATCGGCAGCACCGATCACAGCTTTTACCTTGTCCTCGATCCAACCGTTGAGAAAACAACTAGATAAACCGAGACTTTCAGCAGCTAAAACCAGATGAGTAGCGGCGATCATGGCATCTTTAATCGCATATTCCCGGGTTTTTTCGCCCAAATCCTTTTGAAATCCCGGGATTGCCTGTTTAAAATATTTTACCGTGCCTTCGCTCCAGGCACCTGTACTGAGAGCCTGTTCATAGATAGGAGTTAGATCTCCTCCTCCTGCGGCAGCATCGGCAGCGAAAACAAAAGTAACCGGCGCTTGGATAATTTGCTTTTGTCCCCAAGCGGCCTCGGCCAAAGCGGCCTTTTGTGCCTCATCTTGTACTAAAATAATTCGCCAATCTTGGATGTTGAAACTACTAGGTGCGGCAACGGTTAATTCTACTAGGGTTTTCAGCAGTTCCGGTGCGATCGGATCGGTGGTAAAATTTTTAATAGAACGACGTTGATTAATCGCCGTGGGAACATCGAGAGGCAAGGTCATAAAGTCAATGGATCAAGTTAAATACTTCTAATTATTATAAGGTCAGGTTATCAGCCCTAGACTTCGGTGTGACAAAACAGAAATAGTAAAACATCGGGGTTAAATTGTGGCAGTCAGGAAAAGATCGACTATACTGTTAAACTTAAACAGGTCATAACCCAATGACCATCTAGCTATAATCATGTCACCGCCACAAAAATCATTTTATGCTTTCTGAGCCGGAACCGAGGGAAACCCTCACCACTGCCCCCGTCAATATGGGCGATCAAACTACCGATATCAAGCCAATTTTAGCCTTAAAAGAGTTGGTCGCCAGTTTATATCGCGAACAAAACAAAGTTCAAAATCTCTTAAGTTCCCTCGGTTTTGCCCTGCGGAGTTTCAATAATTTAAACCAATTCCTCGATCTTACCCCCTTGATGGCCGCACGAGTGGCAGACGCGGAGGGAGGAGCGTTGATTTTGAGCAAAAATAACGGTCAAGTAGCCCTCGATCAACTCCATTGCCAAGATAATCAAATTAATGGGGAACTACGCCGACAATTAGAGGCAATTATCCGACAATTAAACCAAGAAGCGACACTTGAGAACAAAAATAATCGATCGCTTCTCGATAGTCTCGACCATAAAATCCGGCAAACTCTCGGACAGGGTACGCAGGTTTATAGTACACCTGTTTTAGTAAAAAATAGTGAGCGGGGACGTTTATACGTTTTCAGTCGCGATCCCGATTATGGTTGGACACCCACCCGTCGTAAACTTCTGCAGCTAGTGGCCGATCAAACGGCGGTAGCTATAGCTAATAATGAATTAACGATCGAATTACGGGCCAAGGAACGTCAGGATCGAGAGTTAGAAATCGCTTCCGAAATCCAAAATCGTCTTTTACCCCGGCAATGTCCGAAAATTCAGGGGGTAGAATTGGCAGCCCACTGCAAAACGGCTAATCGCGTTGGGGGCGATTATTATGATTTTATCCCCTGCAACTACGATCAATTTAAACCGGCAACGGAGGCGGAAATGGAAGCCAGTACCGCCCCTTGGAGTATAGTCATCGGTGATGTCATGGGTAAAGGTGTCCCGGCAGGATTATTGATGACCATGACCCGGGGAATGTTGCGAGCGGAAGTGTTAAATCGTCACTCCCCGGCCCAAATTTTGCGTCATCTCAATCGGGTTATGTATGCCGATCTCGATAATTCTCATCGTTTCGTGACATTATTTTATTCCGAGTATGATCCCCTGACGCGCCGTCTTGGCTACAGTAATGCTGCCCATTATCCCACCCTCTGGTGGCGGGCCAAAACGGGAGAGTTAGAGTCTCTCGACACGGAAGGGACATTAGTTGGTTTAGAGGCCGATTCTATCTATGATGATGCCCAAGTGCAATTAGAAGCGGGAGATACCGTGATTTATTATACCGATGGCTTTACCGATGCAGTTAACTCGAAAGGGGAAAGATTTGATCAGAAAAATTGGCTATCGGCAGTTAAAGAAGCCTGTCAACAGTACAACGATCCCGAACAGATTCTAGAATATTTATTTGGGAAAGTGGCCGCTTTTACTGGGTTAGGAAATGACAGTAGTGACGATATGACTTTAGTAGTTATGCGAGTGAAATCGGAGGAATAAATCATCGTTCTCTAGCTCATAAATTAGCCTAATTCGGCTCTTGCCAGGGAGCAAATAAAGGTAATAAAGCTAACCCGGGTAAAGCGGCAATTACCGTGATTAAAAAGAACCACTGCCAACCGATCTTATCCGCTACACCTCCAGCGGGAGCTACTAAAATATCGCGACTAAAGGCCATTAAACTTGATAAGAGGGCGTACTGAGTAGCGGTAAAACGAGCATTACAAAGACTCATTAAAAAAGCCACAAAAGCGGCAGTTCCTAAGCCGCTGCAGAAGTTTTCAATATTAATAGCTAAGACCATAAAAGGATAATTTTGCCCTAAATTTGCTAAAATAAAATAGGCTAAATTACTAATAGCTTGCAAGCCGCCAAAAATCCAGAGCGATCGATTAATTCCCCAACGACTTAACAGGGAACCACCTAATAAAACTCCCACCATAGTTGCTATCATGCCCATGCCGCCTTGGATCGCTCCGATAGCGGTTTGACTGAAACCAGTTTTTAAGAGAAAAGGAGTCACCATATTATTAACTAAAGCATCCCCTAAACGATAGAGAACAATAAAGGCGAGAATGCCGATTCCTTGACCTAATCGATAGCGTTGAAAAAACTCTTGGAAAGGCAACCAAACCGCCTCTAAAAGGCTTTGAGGAGTATCATCTCTAGGAGGAGTAGCTGGGGCGAAAAAAGACCAAATAATCGTTAAAGCCATCAATGCAGCTAGGAAAAGATAGACAAGGGGCCAGGGAAATTGATCGGCTAAAATTAAAGCGATCGAACCAGTTAAAATTAAAGCCAAACGATAACCTAAAACCCCGATCGCCACCCCAGCACCCATCTCCCATTTTTCTAAAATATCTGTGCGATAGGCATCGTAGGCAATATCTTGAGTGGCACTAAAAAAAGCAATCAGTAAAGCATTAATTGCCAATAATTCCAAAGATTGTTTTGGTTGTTGAAAAGCCATAAAACCAATCGCTAAAGTTAAACAAATTTGAGCGATTAAAATCCAACCGCGACGACGACCAAGAAAAGGAGGAACATAGCGATCGAGTAAGGGAGACCAAAGAAATTTGAGAGAGTAGGGGAGGGTGACTAAACTAAATAAACCGATCGATTTCAGATCAACTCCTTCGGTGGTCATCCAAGCTTGCAGGGTGCGACTGGTGAGCAATAAGGGCAATCCAGAAGCAAAACCTAAGAATAACAAAGCCGCCATTTTTTGACTGCGGAACACTTGCAAATAAGCGGAAATTTCCTTGATCATAGAGGGGATAGGAGGATAGATTAGATTAAAGAATATAGTTAATTGACCCAAAAAGAAAGAGATTAGTTCTGACCGGCATCGCCCCATATTAGCCATTGCCCGGCGATCAAAAAAAATTCCCGAAAAAATTGCGGTCTTTCCCCCAACTGGGGCTATAGGCAGTAGAATGGATGAGATTTTGATTCAGTAGTCTTGAAAAATTGCGGTCTTCTCCCTAAGATAGATGCTTGATTCCCCCAACTAAATCCCACCCCTATTTACCCTTCCCAGATAAGGACTGCCATCCCCATCTTCCCTGCCGACTCCTGTGATTAAAGTGGACTCCTGTTTTATCTCATACCTATTGTCTCATCCCTCCGACTCGGAAGCGATCGGTGACACTGCCGCCATTGCCGTCGAAGTACGTTTGGCCCAAGGCCAAGATCTCAAAAGTTTGGCGGAGATTCTCACCGATAGTTTTTTCCCCACGGCCAATTATTGGTCTTTTCTGCGTCCCATCTTTAAATTAGGCATTTACGAGGACTTACGGGGACGATTGCGCGCCGATACCCCTTACTACCACTGTCTGGTAGTCAGTCAAACCAGCGTCACTGCCACAGGTCCTGAGGAAATTATTGTCGCTACGGCGGAAATCGGCTTAAAATCCAGTTCTTTTTTGGCTGTTCCCATCCCTTATATCTCTAATTTAGCCGTTAGTCCCGATCGCCGGCGTGCCGGTCTGGCCCGGAGATTGCTGCTCAAGTGTGAACAGATCGCTAGAGAATGGGGTTTTGAGGAACTTTCCCTCCATGTTCTCGATAATAATCTAGCAGCCCGGTCACTGTACTTAAGTAGCGGTTATCGTCTGCAAAAAACCGACGGTTGGTTGGTCAATTGGTTATTTAATCGACCACAAAAGTTATTTCTGCACAAAAAAATCAGCCAATGAGGAGACTCCGAGACAGGTTTTAGGGGTTGGGGTGTTGCGGTTTTAGTTCAATTTCCCCACTCCCCCACTCCCCCACTCCCCCACTCCCCCACTCCCCCACTCCCCCACTTCCCAATTCATAATTCATAATTCATAATTCATAATTCCCACACCCCACTCCCACGAAACAAACCCTAGATATTTCGACAAAATTGCGATGCCGAAGAACTATAAGGAAAAATTCTGCTATATTATCTGCTAACTCTCTAGAAAACCCGATTAGTTTAATAATCTTTTCCGGTTATCTGAGAAAACAAATAGTTTATCTCTTTAAATATGGTTTTAGGGAGATATTTAGTGATTGTGTGAGGCAATTTGTGGTTAATAAGACGAAATCAAGGCTTAAAAGCGGAAAATCAAGCAAATTAGCGGCTAAACCTGTTAAAAAGCGGCGATTGTCGGGTAAATGGTTCCTGACAGCCCTAGGCTTAACTGGCTGCGCCCTAGTTTCCGCTACGGCGGGGGCTATGTTAGCTGTGTCTCTCTCCTCCACACCTTTGCGACAAGCTGCCCTTAGTCCCGAAGAAGCCGCCGCTTTTAACAATCAGCAGGCCATATCCTATGAAAATCTGCAACTTCCCGCCCTCAACCGCCCCGTTAATATTCTGGTAGTTGGCGCGAAAGTGTTGACATCCGATGTCAAGGAGGCACAAACCCCAGATCTGGGTTATCATGCCCCGGTTAATTCCTTGGAGGGTTTAACCGATACCATGCTGTTACTGCGTTTTGACCCCCAAAGACAGAAGTTAACCATGCTTTCCATCCCCCGGGATACCCGCACCGATATCGAGGGTTATGGGGAGAAAAAAATCAATGAAGCTAACGCTCTCGGGGGACCTGCTTTAACGGCGGAAACGGTTAGTCATCTTTTAGACGGAGTCGCTATCGATCGCTATGTTCGCATTAATGTGCAGGGTGTGGAAAAATTAATTGATGCTTTGGGGGGGGTGACGGTATATGTTCCCAAAGACATGAAGTACAAAGATTTTAGTCAACACCTCTACATTGACCTGAAAAAAGGGGAACAACACCTCAACGGCGAGAAATTCCTCCAGTTTGCCCGTTTTCGTTACGATGCTAACGGCGATATCGGTCGTATCCAACGACAACAGCAATTAATGCGGTCTTTAGTAGAACAAACCCTAAAACCAGCAACTTTACTGAAAATTCCCGATATTATCGAGGTTATCCGCACCCATATCGATACTAATCTCAGTTTAGAGGAGTTACTCGCCCTAGCCGGTTTTGCCTCCAAAACTCAGCGCGCTGATGTGCAAATGCTACTGCTACCGGGGGACTTTAATGGTGATGGTCGGCAAGGGATCAGTTATTGGTTGCCCGATCAAAGTAAAATTCAAGAGCTAGTGGCTCAACATTTTAACCACGGCTTTTTTATGGCTGACACTGAAGAAACCACACGACCGACTCGCATAGCTGTGGAAGATAGCATCGATAATCCAGAAGCGGTGCAAACTCTAGTCAGATATCTGCGCTCGTTTGGTTATGAAAATGTTTTTGTCTCTAAGTCTTCATCGCCAATTCTAGAAACTACCAAAATTATTGCTCAAAAAGGGGATGATTCCCTGGCTGCTGCCCTCCATAATAGCCTTGGTGTCGGGGAAGTTTTGGTGGAAAGTACGGGAAATCTCGCTTCTGATGTGACGATTAAAATTGGTCAAGATTGGCAAGAAAAATCAGCTAATCTTTCTGAGCTATCCCCTGGCAACTAAGAGAAAAATCAAGTTTATCTGAGTTAGGAGTTACCCATTGACAAAAAACTCATCCATTATCAGTTATCATTGATTAGTGATTGGTCACTGTTTACTGTTCACTGTTTACTGATTACTGTTTACTCTCCCATGACCCCTTTTGTTGAGAAAATAAAAACTCCTTTAACTAAGCAAAAAATCTCGGTTCTGCAAATTAATTTGGGAAAAAAATGTAACCTTGCTTGTAGCCATTGTCATGTGGAAGCAAGTCCAGTTCGCTCCGAAGAAATGACTCCAGAAGTGTGCGAACAAATTATCGAACTGATCGCAAGATTTCCCCAAATTAAAACCGTCGATCTGACCGGCGGCGCTCCAGAAATGCTCTACGGTTTTAAGCCGATTGTGGAAATCTCTAGAAAAGCTGGGAAACAGGTAATTGTGCGCTCGAATTTAACTATTTATTTCGAGAAAGGATTTACTGATATTCCTGAATATTGCGCGGGCCATCAGCTGCGGGTGGTGGCTTCTTTACCCTGTTATCTTGCCGATAATGTGGATAAAATGCGCGGTCTGGGAGTCTATGATCGATCAATCGCCGCTTTACAATGGTTGAACCGTCTTGGCTACGCTCAAGAGCCGAATTTGATTGTAGATTTAGTCTATAATCCCCAGATTCCTAAGTCAGAGAATTTTTCTCTCACACCGGATCAGGTATCCCTAACACGGGATTATAAAAAGTTCTTACAAGAACATTTTAATATTTCTTTTAACAATCTGTTTACTATCACTAACCTACCCGTCGGAAGGACGCGCTTCCATCTGGAACACCGGCAACTCTATCAACCCTATCTTCAATTCCTCGAAGACCATTTTAATGGCGATACTGTCGAATATTTGATGTGTCGTAATCAGCTTTCGATCGATTATTTGGGTAATATCTATGACTGCGATTTTAATCAGATGGAAGATCTGGCCGCTTGCACCGGTCAAGACCAAAAATTAACCCTGTCGGATTTATTACAAGCGGATAGTTTAGATCTAATTGCAGAGGTACAAACCGCTTCCTATTGCTACGGTTGCACTGCCGGCAGCGGTTCCAGTTGTGGGGGAGCTTTGATTTCAAGCTGAACAAGTGTACTGGATTGACAGCCTGTCTCGGAAAGTTTAGTACAAATGCTCGGACTAGCTCTCCTCGCTGCCAACTGCGGTGCTGTCTTAACGAGTAATCTTAGATAGTCAAAAGTTTAACCGATGATTAGGGACCAGAAAAAACCGCCGATTCTATATCTTGGCGACTAAGGGAGTATTTAAAAGCGCGATTGATATCACTGCCGTCATTTGCTGCCCGAAAGTAACGAACGGTGATTTCTTCGATATCGAGGCAGATTTCCGCTTTCCATGTCGGTTTTTCCACAGTCCAACAGTGGACATTCTCGGTATTTTTCCGACAACCTAATTTAACTAGCCATGCTTCGATCGCCGGTAAGGGATGATTATAGAGGGGAGTATCAGCAGTGGGAATCTTCATCGCATCTAAATCAAAAATAATTGGGCTACAGTGACGGCATTCTCTCCTCGAAGCATAGCAATAATCACCGCTAGTAACAAGCAGCCCAGCAGGGTGAGTGCCAAGATAAACAAAGCAAAAATTTCTCCCGAAGATAGGGGGCGATCGGTAGGATCGAGATAGGCGCTACGATTAGCTATGGGTTGATCGCCATCGGGGATAGTTTGGATGACATTCCAGCGCGAGTAACCTATCTGTAAATCATACAGGGAACGGCGATCGGGACTACTCAGGGTGGCATAAGCTTCGTTAAGACGCTGGAATTTAACCGTTGCCACTTCGGGGCTGAGTTCGGTAGTATCGGGGTGGTATCGTTTACTGAGTTCCCGATAGGCGCGTCGCACTTCGATCACCGAGGCACTCGGATGTAGCCCGAGAATGGCATAATAGGTATTGGCAAAGCGCGAGTTAGCGGCAATGACTCGCGAGGTAGTTTGGGAATTATCGCGCTCGAAGGTCACAAGATTTTTTACACTAAAAATTGTCTTAATATTTTAACCCTGTTGATCATGAAATCTCGTTATCGGCTGCGTCTTCAGATCTGTCTTGTCTTTCTTATTATCGCCCTGACGAGTTGGTCTCCTTGGCTAACCTCTAGCGCCTATGCGGGGATCGATGATGATCGCCTCGATGGTAATATTTTTGTGGTCTATGCGGGTAATGGTTCCCTCGTACCACCGCGTCTAAATTTAGCGGAAACTTTTCAACGGAAAATTCCAGCTATAATCGTCTATTATTTGGATGATAGTAGTGATTGTAAGCGATTTGCGGCGATTGTCTCCCGTTTTCAAGAGTTTTACGGTCGCGCCGCCAGTATTATCCCCGTTACTGTCGATTCTATCCCCTTAAAGTCTTCCTATCGTCCCGATGAACCGGGTTACTATTATCGCGGTGGGGTTCCCCAAACGGTGGTTTTAGACCAACAAGGTAAAGTGGTTTATGATGGTTTGGGCAATGTTAAATACGAAGATGTGGATGATGTCTTAAGAAAGGTTTTTGATCTTCTGCCTCGATCAGAATCGGTAGAGTTAAAAAGACGCTCTTTTAACGAGTTTAACGCTGAATTGCGCTAGTTACCTCCTTTTTTATCCTCAATTGAACCAAAAATAATCATTTAGAGATGCTGTCAGCAGCGTCTCTATCTTGTTTTTAGGAACAATAAAATTATTTACCTATTGTTTTTATTATCATTTAAGATTTATTTGAACCAATAAATGCTAGGCAATTCAGATTTTATCTGGAGTAAGTAAGTAGGCGTTAAAAGTTATCAGATGCCCCTCTTATTAAGGTTCGATCCCCCCGCCTACCGGCACCCCCCTTATCAAGGGGGGCAGGGGGGATCGAACCTAAAATCTATCTTCAATTTAATTATAACCAGCTACTTAACACTTAAAAAATATTGGCAACAGTGCCAAACTGGAAAAAGTTTGCTAACCTGATTACATTGATAATAAGAATCATTCTTGTAAGTGTGGGAGGCAGCAATGAAAATCAAGCAAAATTTGCTAACAGCAGCGATATTACTGGGTTTTTCTGGTCCAGTACTGGCTAATAGTCTCGAAAACCTCTCTAGTAACCCCATGGCACAGGTAACAAGTGTCAATCAATTGCGGGATGTTTCTCCCACCGCCTGGGCGTTTGAGGCCTTAAGAAGTCTCGTGGAGAGGTATGGTTGTATAGTAGGTTATCCTGACCGTACTTTTCGCGGTGAACGCGCTTTAACTCGTTGGGAATTTGCCGCGGGGTTGAATTCCTGCTTAAATACCCTGGAAAGATTGATTCAAGAAGGAGTAGCGGTATTAAAAGAAGATCTAGACAGAATCAAGCGATTAGTCAAGGAATTCGAGACAGAATTAGCAGCCCTAGGGGCAAGGGTTGATAACTTAGAAAATCGAGTCGCTTTTCTGGAAAATAATCAATTTTCCACCACTACTAAATTAACCGGGGAAGTGGTGATGGCATTATATGGGGTAGCCACAGGAGAAAAAAACGGTGGTGAAGGAATTCCCCAAGTGCCAGCTTTTGGTTATCGGGCCCGTTTAGAATTAAATACTAGCTTCACAGGCAAAGATTTACTCTATACCCGTCTAGCAACGGGAAATATTGCCGATTTAGCCGATACCACCGGAACTTTTGCCAGTACCTTAGCCTTTACCCAACCGGACGGCAACGATTTATTGCTAGAAGTTTTAAACTACAGTTTCCCCCTAACGGAAAATATCCAACTCTGGTTAGAAGCGACGGGAGGTGCTAAAGATGACTTTACCAATACCCTCAACTTTTTGGATGGAGATGGTGCTAGTGGGGCGCTTTCCGCTTTTGGTACCCGCAATCCCCTTTATTTTGCCCCCGGACAAACTGGACTCGGTTTACAGGGTAATTATGGGGCTTTCCAATTCAGCGCCGGTTATCTTGCCGGGGATGCTAACGATCCTAACCCGGGTGCGGGTTTATTTAACGGTTCCTATACTGCCCTGGCACAGGTGGGTTATGTTCCAGACGAGAATTTTGGCATTGCTTTATCCTACTTTCATGGTTATAACCAATTAGACACGGGGACGGGAAGTCAGCGCTCGAATTTCCGATTTTTCACCGAAGAACTATTCGGGGAGGCTGTCCCGACCATTAATAATAGTTTGGGTTTACAATTTACTTGGCGAATTGTCGATGGTTTTGTCCTCGGTGGTTGGGGTGGTTACACAAAAGCTATCACCCTTAGCACCTTAGATGGACAACTAGAACGCGGGGATTTAGATATCTGGAATTGGGCGGTAACTTTGGCTTTTCCTGATTTATTTAAGGAAGGAAATACGGCGGGTATTATTGTTGGTATGCAGCCTTGGGTATCTAGTTCTAGTATTAGATTAAATGATGGCAGTTCCACTAATGATCCCGATACTTCCTTTCATATCGAAGGATTTTATGAGTGGAAAATCACCGATAATATTGCCCTTACTCCGGGGGTAATCGTGATTACTTCTCCTAACTCAAATAACAACAACTCCACCTTAGTTATCGGTACTATCCGCACGACTTTTACTTTCTGATTTGTCTAGGCAGCTGGTCAGAAATAAAGATAAAGTATGACGGGATTTGACATCATTTCTCGACAACCGGCTGCCGTTACGCACTCTAAAATAACTAAATTAAGGAGCATTTATGGTATTTTAGAAACAATTTAGCCAACTTTTGTGGTTTCTTTTTCGGTGGATTGGGAGGATTTTAGTTTATGCTTGAGGGTTGAAGTTGTGGCGAAGAGGTCGAGGACGATTTGAGGAACACTGTTAAATGTGATTAAATAAGTGGGTGGGTGGAATTAAATATAAGATGAACGTAGGTTGGGTTGAAGCATGAAACCCAACGCCCGATTATGTTACGCTACCGCTAACCCATCCTACAAATAATTGTGCCTCCCTACTTAGAGTACAATGAAAGTTGAAGATACACCTAGTTACCTAGTTAAGCCATGAAACAAGTTCTCAAAAATATTAAGGTATCGGAGATTCCTACACTAATCGCTCAGTTAGGTCTTTCTCCTGAACAAGAAGTTAATCTGACGATTGAGGAAAATTCAGAAAGTCTTATCTCAATTATGGATAAAGTCGGCAAAAAAGCTCAAGCTAAAGGTTTGACAGAAGATAAACTAACAGAACTATTAGTAGATGAATCCTAATCGAGTTGTTATAGATACAAATGTTTTTATTATTGCTTTACTAAATCCCCTAGTAACACCCAAAAAAGTAATCAATATAGCAGTCAGTCAATTTACTATTCTCCAGAGCGAAGCAAATTATCAAGAATTGGCAACGAGAATAAGTAAAAAGAAATTTGACAAATATTTAGAAAAAGATGATAGGTTAGATTTCTTGTCGTCTCTTAAAAATAGGAGCTTATTTGTTTATATATTGCATGAAACGAGAGTTTGTTCCGATTTAGATGATAATAAATTCTTAGAATTAGCTGTATCTGGAATGGCACAATACATCATAACAGGGGATAAGGAGCTTTTAATTCTCAATACTTATCAAGGGATTCCAATTATTACTCCAGCAGAGTTTTTAGTTATTTTCTAGTGTCACTGAGAATTTTTTGAGGGAGGAATGCAAAAAAATAAACCCATCAACTGACTGAATGAAGGGGAATTTATGGTATTTTTAGAGGCAATTTAGCCGACTTTTGTGGTTTCTTTTTCGGTGGATTGACAGGGTTTTAGTTGGCAACTGATAATAAAGCCTCTTCTATTGGCTTTGGTAACTCAATAGCATGAAACCGATTCACAGAAAAAGCGTAATCTTCACCACTTTCATCAATAACCCGAATTAGACTGTTTATTTCTGCTGTCTCATCAGGGATAACGCGGTTTAGCTAGGTTCTCAAAGATTTTATCTGTTTCGGGAATTTTCTTGAAAGGCTTCACTGTTTGTGTTTTTTTAAACGGTATCCCATCCGATTTAAAATATCCCCAATGGTTTGACGACAAGGTAACTCCTCATCTTTATACCCTTTTTCTTCGATTAAAGCTTCTCGCACCTCTCTGTCCCTGATTTTAGCATAAGCAAATGTTGATTGAAATTTAGGGTCAGCTTGCGAATAGGTTGACCCTAAACTTTTAAGATATTCTTCTAAATTTATCAGGATTTCTTCCGTTTTTTTCCGCCCTCTTGCTCTTTGTTTATCCAAACAAGTGATTCCTGTTTCTAGTTCTTTTAATCCAGTCGCTATCGCTTTTCTTGATCATCCTAATTGACTTTCCGTTTTTCTTGGCGAAGATTGAAAATAATCTTGAGCTACTTGCGCCATGAAAGCTCGTTTCTTGAAGCCTGTTAGCTTAGAGGATGCATCTTTTAGAGTGGACTCAAATTGTTTGTTTAACATTGGGATTTTTTATTAAGTTATCCTTTTATAGCGGTAAGCGCTTGAGTGAGATACAGACCAAGCTTTGCCTAGCATGGTTTATAGCTCGTGATACTGTACCTCATACGACTGCACACCGCTATAGTCTAACTGGTAATGTATTTATCCGCAAGTCCCTTGGCCACCAGTTCCCTTGGCGTTTTTTGGTTCGACGATTTCCCTATCCCCTAAAACAGCACTATTAACTCGCCGCCGGCGATCAAGCCATTGTTGTAAAATAATCGCCGCCGCTTCCCGATCAATCGCTGCCTTATCCCAAGAGGAAAACTGTTTTTTGGCTTTTAAGAATTCTTCCGCCTCTAGGGATGTGCAACGCTCATCAATGTATTCGAGGGGTAAATCCAAGGCGATCGCTAGTTTCTGGGCGTATTTTTGCACCTGTTGGGCCTGAAATCCTAGTTCTCCGGCCATGGTATAGGGCAGTCCCGCCACCAAAATCTTAATATTTCTTTCCTTGACAATTGCCTCAAACTGTGGTATGTCGGCAACAAAGGAAGAACGGATAATCGTGGTTAAACCAGTGGCGATTAAACCTGTACCGTCACATCCTGCCACTCCTACCCGTTTTTTGCCGATATCTAAGCCCAAGGCGGCGACTCTTTCCATCACACTGGATGCCCCTGATCGGGGGGTTCCGAGGGCGGTTTGACCGGGGGAAGTTCCCCCGGACTGTCGAGGGTGTCCAGGGGGGGATTATTCGGCCATTTTAACCAAGACATCCGACTAGGGATAGGAGTTCGCGGCACCGGTTGTAAACCCTGCAGCATTTCTGCCAGGGCGGAATTTTCCGGCTTAGTTTCGCGGATTTTGTGCCATACCGAGCGCGACATCATCAGGGTGTGGGAACTGCGGATTGCTCCCAATTGTTCCAGATATTCCCGTCTTTCGTGCTGATAATCAGCCGATATCAACTCTAGCGATCGAGGGGGATACTTGCGCGTGATCTGGGCCATCTGGATTAATAACTTAGGATAGAGCCAAGTGTAGGCAGGATGGACAATTAATTTCGCTTGATGGGGTCGCTCATCTTGATTAGATAGAATTAATTCAAAATAACCGATCGCCGCTTTTCGTTGTGGTTCAAAAACGTAACCGCGACTAATTTGCGGACCGCCGCACCAACTTTGACAGCGACCGAACAAACTATCAACTAAATTGATTTTAAAATCCTGGATATGGCGATCAAATACCTGACGCAATAACGGCGGCATAGACACACAATCTAACTGATAAAGTAATTGAGCGTCAGCATTGCTCACAGGCAGTAAATTCGGTAAATCTGCCTCTTGTTTGCTCAATTCCTGTAATAATTGCGGCGGTAAAGACCAATAGGTTAATTCTGCCAAAGGCTGAAACCCGTGTTGCCGAAAAAGTGCCAAACTGTCCTTTTGATTGATATTAACCTCTAACACCCAGGTGCGTGCTTCCCAAACCGTTTCTAGACAATAACGCAGTAATTGCGCCCCGATGCCCTTGGGTTCGCCTAAAGACTCCCCTGGATGCACCCGCACCTGTTCCACCCGCCAAGTGCTGCGACTACTATTAAAAGGGTTGACTTGGATGGCCCCGCGAATTTTCCCTTCTTCTCCCCGATTAGCCAAGGACTCGGCCACATAGACATGAAAACGGTGTTGCAGAGGATTGGGAAAAAAACTGAGAATTTTAAACAACCCAAACCAAGGCCGCACCTGCTGCACCTGGGTGCGGAAATTTTGGGCGCGACGATCAATATCCTCATCGAAGTCATCCAAGGTTAAAGCTTCAATGTCTTCTAAATCCCGATATTGTACGGGACGGATTGGGCGATCGCTAAAATCGTCCCCTTGGGGAACAGGAGAAGTGGTCATGGCTCTGGGGTAAATATCTTCTATGCACCTATCTTACCGTAGAATCTAGAGGCACTTCCCCATCAATAACAATTTCTGAGGGATCATAGGGGACCACCACAGAAAGGACACCTCGATCGGTAACAGGGGTTTTTTGGGCCAAATTTCCGATCATGACAATTCGATGCTACAATAACGGACGGTTAATCAGTCCGAATTTGCAGTAAAAGTCTTTGAGTCAATCTGTAGATACCACTAACACCCTAGACACTCTAGCTCAAGAACTGGCCGCCATTCAGCAGACCGGTTCTAAGCGCGTCGCTTTATTGGGTTCCCGTCACGTTCCCATCACGCACCAGCAATTGATCGAAATGATGGCCTATGCCCTCGTGCTGGGGGGCAATCGGATTATGACCTCCGGGGCGACGGGAACCAATTCCGCCGTCATTAAGGGGGCAATGCGGGCAGATCCTAATCTGTTAACCGTGATCTTACCTCAAAGTCTCGATCGCCAGCCCCTGGAATCCCAAGAACAACTCCAGCAGGTTATCCATCTGGTGGAATGTCCCGAAAATGATCATCTATCCCTAGGGGAAGCCAGCAGCCTCTGTAATCGCGAGATTATCAATCGTTGTCAACAGTTAATCTGTTTTGCTTTCCACGACAGTCAGACCCTTTTGCAAACCTGCGCGGAAGCGGAAGATCAACGCAAGCTAGTTACCCTATTTTATTTTGACTAAATTCAGCGATGAATCTCTCCGTCAGTGCCATTCTTCTCTATTCGATAGTGGCTGCCGCTATCTCTGTCTATCTACCTTTTCTGCTGGTGGCCTACGCTAGGGCTAAGGTGGGTTACGATACCTCCGCTCCCCGGGCCATGTTCGACCAACTCCCAGACTACGCTAAACGAGCAACTTGGGCCCATCAAAATGGTTTTGAAACCTTTATGATCTATAGTGCCGCCGCTCTCATGGCCTACGTTACAGGAGTCTCCTCATCCCTGGCTGCTAACTGTGCGATCGCTTTTGTGATCCTCCGGCTTCTATTTTCCCTTTTTTATATCACTAATGTCCCGATCGCTCGTTCCCTGATGTTCGGTCTTGGTTCTCTGTGTACTTATACTCTCTTTGGGTTGAGTTTAATCAAGATTCAGTAGAATTCCCGAAACCCGATGCACGAGAGTGGAAAAACCCTATAGTTCGGGAGCGGTAAAGAATTTGCCTAACCCGAACTAAGGTTAATTTTGTTACTGATAAACCGGTAATTTGGGATTATCCACTGATAACAAACCGGTTAAAAGTGAGGCGGGTTTTTGACTATAGGGCCAGGCAAAAGCATGGCGAAAAGCCGCATCTTGACAAGCTTGTAATTGTCGAAAATCGATCACGTCTAGGGTGAGTAAATTTTCGTACTCGAAGGGGAGCCGGACATTGTGTAAACCAGCATTATCGGTACAGATAGCAATATCAACCCCCGCTTCAAAACAGCGATCAAAGACTATCTTTAATTGCGATAAACTCTCAAGGGTGCCAGTTTTTAAATAGGTGGTGGGACAGACTTCTAAACATTGATGACGACGGGCAACTTCCGGCAGCAATTCTGGGTATTGTAGGGGAATTTGAATACCGTGACCAATTCTTTGCAGATAGGGCAGTAATTGGGGATAACAACCGTCCTTTGTTTCGTAAAGATGGCCGGTGGTATTTAAACCATTTTCCCTGGCATAACTGTATAAACCGGCAAATTCCTCTAGTCGAGTTTGGTAGTAGGAATCACCCCCAGCAATATCGATCGCACAGACGTATTCTCTCATCCCTAGGGCCAGATCAACGATCGCTTTGTTGACTTCGTAGGGAAGTCGCGAGTGCATACAGAGAATTTGACTGGTAATAATCGGATATTCGCTCATTTTCGAGGCTTGACCAACGATCTCGACAATCGATCGCATTTGCTCGATTCGCTCTGTTTGGTTCAAATGTTCGTCGGTGCGATAGTAGGGAGTATAGCGCAATTCTAAATAGGCCAGATTCTCGAAGATATAAGCACCGCGAATCAGACGATAGATAAAATAGGGCAAAGTTTGGGCGGTTTGAACACTTTCGACGAGGGTGTGTAATTCCAAATACTCATCTAAACTATTGCGTTTGCGGGTGTAAAATTCCTCAAAAGCGGGATATTCCGGGAATTTATCCGCTAAATCCCGCTCATGTCTGTGAAAGTAGCGCCAGAGAATTCTCGGTACTACCGATCCCCCTAAATGCCGATGCAAATCCGCGTATAAAGCCACAACTCCGCTGCTCCTTAGTCTCTCAAATGTTCCTTAAATATAACGAAGTTTTACAATTGTTTGACAATTGCTCGCAAATAGCGCTAGTACCTAGTCGGTGAACAGTGTGGGAATTATGAATTATGAATTATGAATTATGAATTAACCCAGTGTGCAACCATATTTTTAGTCTTGATTTACAAGGCTTTCAGAAATCAGCAGAGATGAAAGTATCCTCTGGAACCCTGATTCTGTCGTTTTCAGTGGCACATCGCGTGAATTACGAATTGGGCAGAAGTTAGAAGAGAGATGGGGGAAGGGGAGATGGGGAGATGGGGAGATGGCGGGAAAAAAAGCTGACTCCTGATAACTGATAACTGATCACTGATCACTGATTTGATAGCATGGAGGAAAACCTATAGAGGGTGAAGCGGTATGAGTGACTATAAAGATTCTTCTTCCATGCGCTATTTCTTGGCAGGATTAAAACCCTTTGCCCAACCTTTGTTTTGGCTGCCGCTAGGAATATTTTCCTTGGCTCTAATTGCTTTCTCGATATATCAACAGAATCCTGAATGGTTGGGTTCGGTATTCGATACCCCAGGAATGTCCTTGGAGGAAAGCGAAATCCAGACTGACCAGATTACCGATACTTCTCCCCCCACTGCCGTACCACTGCCGGCCATTCCTGCCAATAATAATACCGCTCGCCCGGGGAGAGCGGCCTCAACGCAGCCTTTTGATCCTTTAAATACTAATCCCAATGACAACCAGAAACCCTCTTTATTCGCCCCGTTAATGCCGCAGACTAAGCAAAATCAGCCACCGAAGGCTAGTAAAACTCTGCAACCGATTCAACTGCGACCGATTAGTGGCGACACTATCAATTATCCTTTACAAAGGGAAATCGAAAATCGCTCGCGGACTACTAACTTGAATAATTCTCCTAATCTCAACCCCGGGGGCAACCCGAATCAAGTCAACCCCCAGGGGAATAATTCTCCAGGTCAACAAAATGTTCCGCCCCTACCCTCCCAGAATAATACCAACCCTAACCCCGTCCCTGGCTCTAGCAACCAATCCAACTATTATCAACCCCCCGTATATCAGGCCCCCGTCTACGGCAGTCAACCTAACGTCACTGGTTATCCCAATCAGGGAATGCCGCCCAACAATAATGGCACCCCCAATCAAGTTCCCCCTCAAACTACTAACCGAGGCTTCACCATCCAACAACCCATTGATACTAGGTCTTCTGGTTACTAGAAGGACTTAGATAGGAGCTTGCAGGAAGTCTAATAAAATCGGATTAACTATTTCTGGAGCTTCATCCTGGGGACAGTGGCCTAAACCAGCTAAGGGGATAAACTGTTTTACTGTCGGGAATCGTGCTAATTCCCGGCCCAAGGGCAAGGGTTCCCAGGGATCTTCGCTACCCCAAAGCAGAATAGCCGGACAGGGGAGAATCGGCAGCAGGTCTTCTGGGAGTGGGCCGCCAGAATAACCGGTAAAAGCGAGGAAAACCTCGATCGCTCCTGGATCTCGGGCGGGTTTTAAGATTATTTCTACTAATTCCTCTGTTACCGCTTCCGAGCGCCGATAAGCTTGCAGGAGAATTTTACGCACTGTCTGGGGTTTAGCGATTTGTTGGAAGAAAAAAGCCCCAATTGCTTTATTTTTGAGAATTATTTGGGCAATATCCGCGCCGAAACGACGATACCAGGGTAATTCCCCCCGTTTTCTTTCGTGCAGTAGTCTTAGGGAACAATTAATCGCCGCTACCCCAAGGACAAAATCAGGATAATCGACGGCAGCCTGCATAATCGCCACACAACCGATGGAATTACCCGCCAAAAAAGCGGGACCCCCCACCACTTCCCGACAAAAATCGGCAATTTGCGCCCCCCAAGTCTCGAAAGTGTAATCGACCTCGTTTTTTGGTTCGGGTTTGTCGGAACCGCCAAAACCAATTAAATCTAGGGCAAAACAGCGACATTTTTCGCCTAAAACAGGGATATTTTTCCGCCAATGTCCCCAAGATGCCCCAAATCCATGCACAAGCACGATCGCAGGTCCTGTCTCCCCCGCACTTTGATAGGTGATTTTGAATCCCCGCCAATGCCAAATTTTTGGTTGTGTCTCTAATTCTAGAATTTGCTGCATATTTTTGTTTATCTGTAAAGTATTTGTTGCTTTTCTTAATATATACTGTCAGGAAAGAAGCATTAAGCGAATAGAAGCATTTTTAGAAAACCGTTTTCTTCGAGAAACCCGTTTTCTTGCAATATTAATTTCTGTCACAGGGGTCTTGAAAAATTGGGTATTGTTGAGCTAAAACTGTTAGCAATAAACTTTTGCTGTCAATGTCATGACTTCCACCCTCTTGCCGAGCCTTCCTGCTGTTGACGATGTTTTGTTCAATTTCGCTCAATCTGATGGCTTGAGTCAAGCTAATCAGGTGAATAGTGCGAGAAATCAGCGTTTAACCGCTACCGTAGTTTTCCTCGATGCTGGTGTTACCGATTATCAAAGTCTCCAAGCTGGAGTAATTCCAGAAGTCGCCACCGTTATTCTCTCTGCCAATCAAGACGGAATCGAACAAATATCCGCTTTTTTACAACAAAATCCCCAGATTACCACCATTCACCTGGTTTCCCATGGTGCGCCGGGGTGCTTATATTTAGGGAATTGTCAACTTAATTTAACAAATATTTACGATTACCGCCAACAGTTACAGAATTGGGCAAAGATTAATCATATCCTACTGTACGGTTGTCAGGTCGCGGCGGGAGATGCCGGGACAGAGTTTATTA